>JALXEI010000178.1 GCA_027069645.1 Hyphomicrobiales bacterium | reverse complement strand
TTCCCGCGAGGTGATCCTGCCGGAAGCCATTACCATTCAGGAACTGGCCAATCGCATGGCCGAACGCGCCGTTGACGTCATCAAATTCCTGATGAAACAGGGCGCCATGCACCAGATGAATGATGTCATTGACAGTGACACGGCCGAACTGATCGCCGAGGAATTCGGCCATACGGTCAAGCGCGTTTCCGAATCGGATGTCGAGGAAGGCTTTATCGGTCGCGAGGATGATGAAAAAGACCTGAAACCCCGTCCGCCGGTGGTGACCATCATGGGCCATGTGGACCACGGCAAGACCTCGCTGCTTGATGCCATACGGGAAGCCAATGTTGTATCGGGCGAAGCCGGTGGCATCACCCAGCACATCGGTGCCTATCAGGTTGACAGAGGGAAAGAGGGCAAGATCACCTTCATTGACACCCCTGGTCACGCCGCTTTTACCGAAATGCGCTCCCGCGGGGCGAAGGTGACGGATATTGTCGTTCTGGTGGTGGCCGCCAATGACGGCGTCATGCCGCAAACCATTGAAGCCATCAACCACGCCCGGGATGCGGAAGTCCCGATCATCGTGGCGATCAACAAGATCGACCTGCCCGAAGCCGATCCCAACCGTGTACGCACCGATCTGTTGCAACACGAGATCGTTGTCGAAAGCATGGGCGGCGAGGTTCTCGAAGTCGAGGTGTCGGCCCTCAAACAGACCAATCTGGATGCCCTGCTTGAAGCCATCCTCAACCAGGCCGAATTGCTGGAGCTGAAAGCCAATCCCGACCGCAAGGCCGAAGGCTTTGTCATTGAAGCCCAGCTTGAGCGTGGACGCGGCGCGGTTGCCACCCTGCTGATCCAGCGCGGCACATTGAAAGTGGGCAATATTGTTGTGGCCGGTTCGAGCTGGGGCCGCGCCCGTGCCCTTGTCAATGATCATGGTGAACATATTGCCGAGGCCGGTCCGGCCATGCCCGTCGAGGTTCTGGGGCTCAACAGCGCACCGAACGCCGGCGATCAGTTTGCTGTTGTGGAAAACGAGCAAAAGGCGCGTGAAATCACCGAATATCGCGAGCGTAAGCGCCGCGAAATGCTGTCCGGTGGAACCGGTGCCCGTACCTCTCTCGAACAGATGATGAGTCAGTTGAAGGAAACCGGCAAAAAGGAATTCAAACTGATCATCAAGGGCGATGTCCAGGGCTCAAACGAAGCCATTGCCGGTGCGCTTGAAAAACTGGGAACTGATGAAGTGGCCGCCCGTGTCGTTCATTCAGCGGTTGGCGGCATCAGCGAAAGCGATATCACTCTCGCCTCTGCTTCCAATGCCGTCATTGTCGGTTTCAATGTCCGTGCCAATGCCCAGGCGAAAGCACTTGCCGAGGCCGAAGGCATCGAAATCCGTTATTATTCGGTGATCTATGACCTTGTCGACGATGTCAGGGCGGCCATGTCGGGGCTGTTGTCCCCCGAACGCCGTGAACATTTTATCGGCAATGCCGAAATCCTCGAAATCTTCAACATCTCCAAGGTTGGCAAGATCGCCGGTTGCCGGGTCACCGAGGGCAAGATGGAGCGCGGTGCCGGTGTGCGGCTCATTCGTGACAATGTGGTGATTCATGAAGGGCAACTCTCGACCCTGAAACGCTTCAAGGATGAAGTGAAGGAGGTTCCCGGCGGTCAGGAATGCGGCATGGCCTTTGAAAACTATCAGGACATGCGCCCTGGTGACATCATCGAAGCCTTCACCGTGGAAATGATTGACAGGTCTCTTTAGGCCGTAACCCCATAAACAGGATCGGGAGGTCCACTGACATGGCGGTTGCCAGGAAACCCGATGCCCCGGTAAAAATGACCGTTGATGCGTTCCTCGAATGGCAAGAGGACAAGGAAGGCAAATGGGAACTGCATGATGGCGTCCCGGTGCGCAAGCATGATCCTGCAAGAGGAGATGCCGAGCGCATCCGGCACGTCAATACGAAGGCGGCAGTCTATGTCGCTCTGCTCAATGCCCTGGAAAAGGCTGGCTCTGACTGCCACGCTGTTACCGATGGCGCGACCGTCCATATTGATAAAAACATCTCATATGTTCCCGATGCGCTGGTTTATTGCGGCAAAGCTGCCAATGAAGATGCCATCTCCATTACCGACCCGCTGGTCATTGTTGAGGTCCTCTCTCCCTCCACCGCCTACAAGGATGTCAGCACCAAGCTTGAGGACTATTTCAAACTGCCTTCGGTTTTGCATTATGTGATTCTTGATCCCAAACTAAAACGTATACAGCATCATTACCGGGACGGGGAGCGGGTCAGACTCGACCCGGTTGAGGGCGAGATCCTGAAGCTCGATCCTCCCGGCCTCACCCTCGCGGTTCGCGAACTGTTTGCCTGAGAACGGACGGGCCGTCCGAAAACCGACCTCGAACTTTCAAACACGGATTGAAAAGAATGTCTGATCGCAAAAAAAATCACCGTCGCCATGATCGCGGCCCCGGCCAGCGGCAGTTGCGGGTTGGCGAAAGTCTGCGTCATGCCCTGGCTGAACTGTTATTGCGTGTCGAGATCAATGACCCGGTCCTGAAAGACGTGCCGCTGACCGTCTCGGAGGTCCGTCCCACGCCTGATTTGCGCCTTGCCATTATTTTCATCGCACCGCTTGGCAGGAATGAACAGCGCCAGGACATCATCGACGCCCTCAACCGTCACAAGGGTTTTATCCGCGGTCAGCTTTCACCGAAGGTAACGCTGAAATACATGCCCGACCTGAAATTCAAACTTGATACCTCGTTCGACGAATATGACCATATCAACGAGCTCCTGCACTCGCCAAAAGTAGCACAGGATCTGGATTAGGTCGCAAAAGACCTGTTTTTTTATTGAAGCAGCAACCCGCCAGCAGGAAAACCTGCTGCCCCGGAACCTGCCCATTAACACAAAGCGCTTGATCAGGGCAGAAAGACCGGCGATTTACGCGAGCGTGTAGTTGAGCGGGCCACGGTCCTTGTCTTCCTTGTTTTGGTGCGCTTGCTCGTTGTTTTTCTGCTGCGAACAGATTTCGACCTGGCCGTCTTTCTTGTCCGTACTTTGGATTTGGTCCTGGTGCCCGAACGTTTTGATTTTGTTTTCGATCGTCTGGCCGGTTTCGAACGGGTTGCAGGCGGCTTCAAAGAGGCCTTTTTGTTGAGTCTACTTCCGGAGCGGCGTTTCAACCGGTTGCGCCCCGGGCTGCGCCCTGCCTGCGGACCTTGCTCTCGTGGCAGGCTGGCCAGGTAGATTTCCCTTGTCAGGCTGGAAGAACTCCAGGGCACCTGCAAACCGTTGGTAATTCTGTTGACATGGTTGCGAATGCGCGTCGCCACCAGGTTGATTTCAACCTTTTCACCAATATATTTCAACAGACCTTCGGTAAACGGACTATGCTGATTGTTGCCATCATATGCGACGGTGCCCGGAGCTGTGGCGAACGATATGAACATACCGGTCTTGCCACCGATTTCGGCCAGCCCGGTCCCCAGCCGGAGAGACCTGACGGGAAAGGAAGCCGGCCCCTCCGGCTTTCCCGCACGCGTCCTGCCATATTTCCGCTCCCCCGATGCGGGCTTGCGCACGGGTGACAAAGAAGAAAATCTCCCGGCATGAGCCCTCTTGCCCATCCTGGAAAACCGCTTTCCCCTTCCTTTGCCTCTCCTCAAAAAGCCTTGACGACGGGAGGGCGCGACACTGAATCTTTTGCCTTTCGCAGTTACCGACATCAGGTCGAATTGCCCGAGATTGCGGGTAAGTTGCGTCAGTCCGCGGCTGATGCCCTGTTTGATCTGCTTTTTGAAAGGATTGTCGCGACAGGCATCAAGGAAAATCAGACTGGTTTCGCTATGCTCATCCATAAAGGCCAGCAGGCGGTTCATGGAGATGACATTGTCATCCAGACTGGATTTTTTTCTGAAGTCGGCATCAACGGGAATAATGAAATTTTCACCATTGATGGCGATACCATGCCCGGCATAGTAAAAAGCCGCAACCCTGATTTTTTCTTTTTGCTCAAGAAATGTACTGATCTGCTCGATGCTTTGTTGCCGGGTAAGGTTCTCTCCGTAAACAACCGTAAAACCCAGCCGCTCAAAGGCCTTGCGCACCGCCCTTGCATCACCAACCGGATTGGCCAGACTGCCGACCGAAGCATAGTTGCTATTTCCGATGACCAGCGCATAGCGACCGTTTTTGGCGCTTGCCGGGGCAATAAAACTCACCGCCAGGGTGACCAGTAACAATAACAGTTTTTGCAGATAACTCATCATGGAATTCCGGAAAACAAGTATGAAGAGCATTATGCAAGTATAGTGCTCTTCACAAGTTCGGGTCAACACCCCGACTACTGGAAATCCCAGAAAGCTTTTTAAAACCTGTGTGATATCTGCAATTCGGGGCCATGAACGACCGAACTGCCATCACGCCCCCAGCCATCTGCCGGACCGGCTACAAACAAACGATAACGTAGCGAAAGGGTTGTATCGTCTGTTGGGCGAAAGGCATAACCGAAATTGGTATCAATGCCAAACACCGTATCAACCGATTTGACAGCAGAATTAAAACTGCCATCCTGGTTATAAAAGGTGACGTCCTGTTCCTCCCGCCCGAGTGAAAGGGTCAGGTTGCCGAACAGTAAATGACGCTTGCCTTCGTCCAGCGCATCGGACAGACCACCGCCAAATTCGACGTAATAGCTCTGGACATCAATATCATCAAATTTAAAAAAGGTATTATCAACAACCCCGAGGCTGTTTGTCTGGTCGGTGATAAAGCGCTCCTGCTGAAAGGTAATATAACGCGCCCCGACAAACAGATTGGCCCCCTCCATGCCAACAGGAAACTGCCAGATTGCCTCGATATCGGTACGATCCACCTTGTCATAACCGTTTATATGACCGGCATTGAAAGGCACGGGATTGCCCGGATTGAACTGGTTTTCCGAGAATTTCCGATCCCCCCTGCCATTCAGGACCGTCAGACTGAGAGAGGAGTTTGCCGGCAGCCAGTCCCCTGATACGGTCACCGATCCCCCGAGCATGGGAATGAAAAAAGCCTGTTCGGTTTCCTGGAACTCGTTCTGGGGATCATAGAAACTGAAGCTGTGAAACAGATTCCAGTTACGCGCCGTTACAGAAACCTGCGTATCTGCCTCTGCCCTGTCTGCGCCGACCATTGCGAACACCCCCCCAAAAAACCCGATCATAGCCAGAGCCCGCTTGCCAAGCATAAACCAGTAGCGCAACATTTACCTGTCACCTCCCCGTATATCTGTTATCTGTTTTTTCGAAAACTCCTTTACAAACAAACGAATCACAACTGTACCGACCAAGATTAGCATGATGGTTTTTGCAACAAAGCAAAAAGCAAAAACAGGGAAATCCGGAAATCAAAAATCAGTATCAATACTTTTTTAACCTTTTGAATAATTGCATATTATTTGACACCCGCCCTTTTTCCACAAAAAACAGGAAAAAAACCCCCGACATGTCCAGCCTGCCACAGCGGGTCCGCGCTGATGCATTTTGGCATCACCAGGTGACCGGCAGCCTGCCCTCTTCGTCACGCTCTCCGGCCGCTCCTTCCCGGTCTTTCATTGACAGGCCTCGCGCAATCCCATATGGCCGTCATTCCCGTTCAAACCATCCAACCCTGCCGGAGGCTGAAAACATATGGCAAGGCGCAAACGTGGTCAGCCGGTGCATGGCTGGCTGGTTCTCGACAAACCTTCGGAACTGACCTCGACCACCGCGGTCAATGTGCTCAAGCGCCTGTTTGATGCACAAAAGGCCGGGCATGCCGGAACGCTGGACCCGCTGGCCACCGGTGTTCTGCCTGTTGCCTTTGGCGAAGCGACCAAGACCATGCCCTTTGTCGCTGACAGCGAAAAAAGCTATCGCTTCACGGTGCAATGGGGCGCGCAGACCAATACCGATGATTCCGAGGGTGAAACCGTTGAAAAAAGCGGGCAACGCCCGGAACGTTCTGATATCGAGGCGCTTCTGGATGATTTTATTGGCGAGATCGAGCAGACTCCGCCCGCCTTTTCGGCCGTGCATATCAGGGGCGAACGGGCCTATAAACTGGCACGGCGAGGCGAAGAGGTGGAACTTCCGTCGCGGCGGGTCAATATTTACGATCTGCGCCTTGTAAACACCCCCGACAGGGACCATTGCACCTTCGAATGTGACTGCGGTACCGGCACCTATGTGCGTGCCATTGCCCGCGATATGGGCCGCAAACTCGGCTGTTTCGGGCATATTGTTGCCCTGCGCCGCACCCGCGTTGGCCCCTTCCATGAGGACATGTCGATTTCGCTGGATAAACTGCGCGAGTTGGGCCATAGTGCGCCGCATCGCGAAGCATTGACTGCCAAACTGCTTGGTGTGGAGACCGCCCTGGACGACATCCCGGAGCTGGCCATAAACACCAATGATGCTTTTCGGTTACAACAGGGGCAGGCCGTGCTGATACGTGGCGCCAATGCCCCCATCATATCCGGTCCCGTCTATGCAACCTTGCACGGCACGCTCATTGCTCTTGGCGAAGTCAGGCGCGGCGAGTTGAAGCCAACCAGGGTTTTTCATTTACAGGGCCGGAACAAATAAACTTTTAAAAGGAGTCCCGATGTCGATTACTGCCGAACGTAAAGCCGAACTGATGAAGGAATATGCCACAAAAGATGGCGATACAGGTTCCCCCGAAGTGCAGGTTGCCGTGCTCACAGAACGTATTGTCAACCTCACCGAACATTTCAAAACACACAAAAAGGACAATCATTCACGCCGTGGCCTGCTGAAAATGGTCAGCACACGTCGTCGCCTGCTTGACTATGTAAAAAAGAAAGATGTCAAGCGCTATGAAAGCCTGATCAAACGCCTCGGCCTGCGTCGCTAGAAGCTGCTGCGCAGCTTGCCTTCGCCGGGCGGGCTGTCTGTGCGGCAGGCACCAAAGGCAAGCCTTTGGAAACCATTATTTACAACCAGGGGCTTTGGGGACTGGTCCCCAAAGCCATCTGCGAAAATGCCTGCCCGGCGAGGGCAAGCCGCGACAGCGGCTATTTCGCAAGCAAGACCGCGCTCTTGGCCAAGGGGGTCGGGGGCAAATACAAGACCGAAAGAAAACAAATGTTTGATATACACAAAGAAGAAATCGAATGGGGTGGTCGCACCCTGTCTCTGGAAACGGGCCGTATTGCCCGTCAGGCACATGGCTCGGTGCTGGCCAAATATGGCGACACGACCGTACTGGCCTGCTCTGTTTCCGAAAAAACGGTGCGTCCGGGTACGGATTTCTTCCCGCTGACCGTTCACTATCAGGAAAAAACCTTCGCCGCCGGCAAGATCCCCGGCGGTTTTTTCAAGCGCGAGGGCCGTCCGGGCGAAAAGGAAACCCTGACCTGCCGCCTCATTGACCGGCCCATCCGCCCGCTGTTTCCCGACAGCTTCAAAAACGAAACCCAGATTATCGCGACGGTTTTGTCCCATGATCTTGAGAATGATCCCGACATTGTCGCCATGATCGCCACTTCTGCCGCTCTGACCCTGTCCGGTGTGCCTTTCATGGGACCAATTGCCGGCGCACGGGTTGGCTATATTGACGGCGAATACAAACTGAACCCGCTGCTTGGCGAAGAAATGGAAGCAACCGATCTCGATCTGGTCGTGGCAGGCACGCAGGACGCCGTTTTGATGGTGGAATCAGAGGCCAAAGAGCTGTCCGAGGATGTCATGCTCGGTGCCGTGATGTTTGGCCACAGGGAATTTCAGCCGGTCATCGACATGATCATTCGCCTCGCCGAAAAAGCTGCCAAAGAGCCGTGGGAGCTGATCGAGCCGGACAAGAGCAAATATGAAAGCAGGGTGGCCGAACTGGCCGAAGCCGGTCTGCGCGAAGCCTATTCGATCACCGAAAAAACCAAACGTCAGGACATGGTGTCAGAGATCAAAAAGAAGGTCTTTGACGAACTGATGCCCGAAGAAGATGATGGCAGCGAGGCTGTTCTGTTGGGTGATGTATTCAAGAGCCTTGAAAAGAAAGTCGTGCGCGGCGATCTCATCAAGACCAAAAAGCGCATTGATGGCCGCGACCTTGTTACCGTGCGCCCGATCAAGGCAGAAGTGGGCGTCTTGCCCCGCACACACGGCTCGGCCCTGTTCACCCGCGGGGAAACTCAGGCTCTGGTGGTAACAACACTGGGCACCGGCGAAGACGAACAGATCATTGATGCGCTGGAAGGCTCCTATCGCAACAATTTCATGTTGCATTACAACTTCCCGCCCTATTCTGTGGGTGAAGCCCGCCGTTTCGGCACCCCGGGACGCCGCGAAATCGGCCACGGCAAGCTGGCCTGGCGCGCCATTCATCCGCTGCTTCCCGAAAAGGAAAACTTTCCCTATACGCTGCGGGTGGTTTCCGAGATTACCGAAAGCAACGGCTCTTCTTCAATGGCCACAGTCTGCGGCACCTCTCTGGCGCTGATGGATGCCGGTGTGCCGCTGGAGCGCCCGGTGGCCGGGATTGCCATGGGCCTCATCAAGGAAGGTGATGATTTCGTCGTCCTGTCCGATATTCTGGGCGATGAAGATCATCTCGGCGATATGGATTTCAAGGTTGCGGGCACCGAGCGCGGTGTCACCTCGCTGCAAATGGACATCAAGATCACCGGCATTAATGAAGAGATCATGAAAACCGCCCTTGATCAGGCTAAAGGCGGCCGCGAGCATATTCTCGGCGAGATGGACAAGGCCCTGCGTGGTGCCCGCGAACAGGTTGGCGAACATGCACCGCGCATTGAGGTCATGACCATTCCGGTGGCCAAAATCCGCGATCTGATTGGCCCCGGTGGCAATGTCATTCGCGGCATTTGCGAGGAAACCGGTGCCAAGATCAATGTATCGGATGACGGCACCGTCAAGGTAGCTTCCTCTGACAAGAAGAGCATCGAAGCGGCCATTGACGCTATCAACGGTATCTGCGCCGAAGCGGAAGTCGGCAAGATCTACAAGGGCAAGGTGGTCAAGGTTGTTGACTTTGGCGCTTTCGTCAATTTCTTCGGCCCCAAGGACGGCCTCGTCCATATCTCGCAAATGGCCGACCATCGCGTCAACAAGGTCACCGATGTGGTCAATGAGGGCGATCAGGTCTTCGTCAAGCTGATGGGCTTTGATGATCGCGGCAAAGTGCGCCTGTCGATGAAAGTCGTCGATCAGGAAACCGGCGAGGAAATCGACAAGGATGACGACGACTAGACATTGTCGTTGTAATACACTCTCCACAAAAGCGGCCATCCTGTTATGCAGGGTGGTCGCTTTTGCATGTTTATTGCACCATTGACGCTGCTAGCACACATTAATTGCTGAAAATTCACGTTTTCACATCAAAAAGCTGATAAATTGCGCTTCTGCTGGCGTAATATTGCATTCCCATCAAAAGAGGGAATGATATGCTTGCTGAAATTTTGCTTTTGTTCATCGCCGGATTGTTCGGCGGCGCTCTCAACTCCATTGCCGGAGGGGGCAGTTTCATTACCTTTCCGGCCCTGTTGCTGGCTGGTGTTCCCGCCATCAACGCCAATGCCACCAATACTTTCGCCTCCCTGCCCGGTTATATGGCAGGAGCCTTTGTCATGCGAAAAGACATATCAAAGGTGCGCCACCAGTTGCCGCGCCTTCTGCTCGTCAGTTTTATCGGGGGCAGCCTCGGGGCCTTTTTGCTGCTGCAAACCCCTGAAGCCGGATTTGTCGGGATTGTCCCGTGGCTGTTGCTGTTTGCAACCCTGCTGTTCATTTTCGGAGACCGGATCAATCAGTTTATCCGCCTTCATACGGCGCATCATCGCCATGCTCCGGTTGCGGGCCTGATCGCGCTCACGGTTTTATTACTGATGATCTGCATCTATGGCGGCTTTTTCAATGCCGGGCTTGGCATCATCAGCCTGTCCTGGCTGACACTGGCCGGGATGAATGATATCCGTGTCATGAACGGCCTGAAACTGCTGATCTCCTCCTGCGTCTCTCTCATTGCCGTCGCGCAGTTCATTGCCGTTGGCTCCATCGCCTGGCAACAGGGCCTGTCTGTCCTCGTGGGAACCGTTGCAGGCGGCGCCATCGCCGCCCACATCTTACGCTACCTGCCCCGGGACAGCGTCAGACACTTCATCATCATCACCAGCGTCTGCATCACCGCCTGGTTCTTTTATGATACCTGGTTCAGAACGTTATAGAAGGCAAATTTTACTCGAATAATAATCACAGACCACACAGAGGAAAAATCAGGATGCGGGGCTCAAACCGCATCCTGATTTTCCTGTGTAGCCGATGACAAGTGGCATCGGAGCTCTGTACTACCAGTTAAAAAGCGTTCCGTTGGGATTTCTCCGGGCGCGTCCGATACGAATCCGGCGAACCGGAGCCGCGCGGCGACGGCGATAGCTGACATAGTTGGCGCTATATCCCTGGAAGGCATCCCAGTTTGTCCGCCGATAGCTGCGACGCGGCTTTACCCGTGCATAGGTTCTCAGGCGACGTGAAGCCGGTGTGACACCGGAAATGCGGATGCGGGTGCCGGCTTTTTTGTATTTTTTCACAAGCGAAAAAAACTGGCGGGCATGGGCCGGTGACAGCCGTACACAGCCATGCGAGGCAGGTGTGCCAAGTCGTCTGACGGCTCCTGTGGCGTGAATGGCAAAACCGCCACGGAAAAACACCGAATGAGGCATGGGCGCATTATTGTATTTCCTCGAATAATGCATGCGGGTCATATAATAGGGTTTATATGAACCCGTTGGCGTGTGATAGCCCCGCGCACCGCTGGAAATTTTCCAGCTGTGCTTCAGTTTCCCATCCACGTGAACATTCATGGTCTGGGTGCTCAGATTGATTTTGGCCACCAGCCGTTCACGTATTCTCCTTTTGGTCGCCTTCCTGCGAACGCCCCCCTTTTTGCGCCCGGCGCTCGAAGTTTTGGAGCGAGCCTCGCTTTTCGACCTCGCAACCGACATCCCCGCACCGCTCTCCAGCGAAGCCGTCACCAGCGGCCCCTTGCTGTTCACGGCGCGTTTTTCTGCCCCTGCCTGCAACTGTTTCGATTGTCCATGATTTTGATGACTGGCCAGAGCCGGAGCGGCCACAAGACACACCATGATTGTGGCACCTGATAGTGCAAAATAACGACGCATTACAACCCCTGATAGTAAATATACTGTTCCCGAAATATCTGTCGATCCGTCCGAACGAAAAACACTTGTCCGAAAGGTCAACAGAAGACTTGATGCCGCGAGCGAGGCCCGTTCTCTTTCGCCCGCTCACAAAAAGGAAGTTACGGTAAACACGATAATATCCACCTGACAGGCATGGTTAAAATATTGCAACCGGCCACTATGGTAAACAAACCACTTCAAAGAAATATCGACAGACTGTTGAAATATAATGAAAAATGAGAATCATAACAGAAAGCGCATTCTGCCTGCTTGTTCGCAACCGGCGGGTCATGGCATAACGACGAAACGAATGGGCGCCACGTCGCCCGGGTACGACAAGGAACGGGGCAAAATATGAGCATTGAACTTTACAGGGGCGACCTGCCCGACGGATTGTCTTTTGGATCCTCGGTGGCGATTGATACCGAAACGATGGGCCTCAATCCGCTACGGGACCGCCTGTGCCTCGTGCAACTGTCGGCCGGGGATGGCAACGCTCATCTGGTGCAATTCAAAAAGGGGGAATATGAGGCGCCCAATCTCAAGGCCTTGCTGGCAGATCCGGGTGTTGACAAGATTTTTCATTTCGCGCGTTTTGATATCGCCACGCTCTATCATCACCTCGGGGTCATGACCACACCGGTCTATTGCACAAAGATTGCTTCGAAACTGGTCCGCACCTATACCTCTTCTCATGGCCTCAAGGACCTTTGTCGTGAACTCGCCGGTATCGAAATTTCCAAGCAACAGCAAAGTTCCGACTGGGGAGCGGCTGAACTGAGCGACGAGCAAATGAAATATGCGGCCTCCGATGTCCTCTATCTGCACAGGCTGCGCAAGGTGCTGGATCAGCGACTTGAGCGGGAAAACCGCAGTGAACTGGCTGCAAGCTGCTTTGCATTTTTACCGGCACGTGCCAGACTTGATCTGGCCGGCTGGCCGGAAACGGATATTTTTGCCCATTCCTGAACCAGACAAGGGGCACGGGTTCCGGTTGCCGAATTATGACCGTATTACAAATGTAAAAAACAGGACCAGTCTCAGACAGACACCGTTTCCAGGTCCCGACAATGATGAATACAGTTGCACAACATTCAGGGACGGCGAACATGACCGACCTGCCCGGCATCCTGTCGCGCGAGGAACAACGCAAGGCCTTTCGACAGGCACGACGCCACACCTTCGCGGCGCGCACCCTCAAATTTGTCATGCCGATGATATCGCTTGGTATTGTCGGTCTGTATTTCGTACCCGATGGCAGGATCACGCCCTTGCCAAAGCTGCCGGTCACCATTGACACCCTGAATCTGTCGAGCAAGGGGCTGAAAATGATCAATCCGCGCTATGCCGGCGGGAATGAAAAGCTGGGGCGCTACAAAATCGAGGCCGAATATGCCTTGCAAAGCATCACCGCGACAAACCTGCTGGAATTGCACAAAATTTCCGGTCGTATTGATCAGCCCGACAAGAAATGGACAAAGTTGCAAGCCACGCAGGGTACATATGATACCCGTACCGAATATCTTGAATTGCAGGGCGGCATCGTCATTTCATCAAACCGCGGCATGACCGCCAGAATGGACAATGCCAGGATTGACATGAAGAAACAGACCATCACCAGCCCCTCTGCGGTGCAACTGAAAATGAATGATAATATTATCAATGCCGCCAGCATGGTTATCGACACCGCACGAAAACGTGTATTGTTTGGCGGCGGCGTAAAGGTAAAACTGTTCAAAAACAGGACCATCAGCAAATAGCCCGCGCATGGACCGAAGAAAATCGAAGATCGAACAGGATGTTACAGGAACACAGTGGACAGGGCGCCCTGTCTGCCCGTTCCGGAAAGCAAATGGCGAAACAATGACCGTAACCCAGGATCAGTTATCGACAGGGCCGATGAGCGGCTGTTCCCGCATGCTGTTGTCAGCAGCGAGCGTTCTGTCGCTCATCGTTCTCCCGGCTTTCCTCATCGTTGCCATGCCCGTCGATTGCGCCCGGGCGCAGTCAATTGCCGACAGCTTTGGCGGTTTTTCCAAAAAGAACAATGATCCCATCAATATTGAAGCCGACACCCTGGAAGTCGTCGATGATAAAAACTTCGCGGTCTTTTCCGGCAATGTCAAAGCTTCCCAGGGTACTTTTGTCCTGCGCTCGAAAAAACTCAAGGTCACCTATTCGCGCGGCAAGGGCCGTAAAGACAAATCGGAAAAGGCCGCAGCCAAAGGCATAAAATTCATTGATGCGACGGGAAAGGTGGCCATTTCGACCCCCGATCATCAGTCCGCAACCAGTGACTGGGCCAAATTCGATGTCATGTCGAGGATCATAACCATTGGCGGCAATGTTGTGCTGTCCCAGGGGGGAAATGTTATGAAGGGCGACAAGCTGGTCATCGACCTTAATACCGGTCGTTCAAAATTCCATGCCACATCGAAGTCAACCGGTAGCCGCAAAGGCAAGCGCCCGCGCATCACCGGAGTGTTCATGCCGGGCAGCAACAAGAGCAAAAAAATCTTCGGACGGTTGAAAAACAACAAGGGCTCACCGAAGAAAAAAAACGGCTCGCTTAACAAATCCTCGCTGCCGTGGCAAAAAGGACAATAGCTGAAGGACCGGGCCGCTTCGCCGCTTCGGTATAAAACAGCTTCACAGGACCCTGATCACCGTGCTTAAGATATTGTCATTTCGAAAAAAAAACCGTCAGGGGAACGCGAACCACGCGCACGGACCAGGTCCGGTTCCGCACCCTGGCGGAGACCTACAGTCTCCGCATGGTGAAATTCGTCAGCAACCCGAGCCTGTGGCCGGGGAAGGCTGGCTGACGGTTCATTCGGTATGGAAAAGCTACAAGGGCCGCCCGGTGGTCCGTGGCGCTTCGCTGAGTGTCGGGCGTGGCGAATCCGTCGGCCTGCTGGGCCCCAATGGCGCAGGCAAAACCACCTGTTTCTATATGATCACCGGGCTTGTGGCCCCGGACAAAGGGCATGTGATGATTGACGGTCACGATGTCACCCGCCTGCCCATGTATCGTCGTGCCCGTCTCGGCGTTGGCTATCTTCCCCAGCAGGAATCGATTTTCCGGGGCCTTTCCGTTGAAAAGAATATCCTTGCCGTTCTCGAACTGGTTGAGCCAAACCGTAAAAAACGCCTGGCTCAACTTGATGCCCTGCTGGAAGAATTCCACATAGCCAGACTGCGCAAATCTCCGGCGATTGCCCTGTCCGGCGGTGAGCGACGACGCCTTGAAATCGCGAGAGCCCTTGCCAGTCGCCCTTCATTTGTATTGCTCGATGAACCCTTTGCCGGGGTGGATCCCATAGCCATCAATGATATTCGCATCCTCGTGCGCCATCTCACACAGCGCGGCATTGGCGTTCTGATTACCGACCACAGTGCGAGGGAAACACTGTCGATCACCGATCGCACCTATATCATTGCTGAAGGACAGGTGCTTACCGAAGGCACACCTTACGAAATTGCCCATAATGAAGAGGTGCGCCGCGTTTATCTCGGCGATGATTTCACCCTTTGATAACCATATATTAAACTCTCCCCTCTTCTTCCCAACGCGGGTAAATCCGCACATTTACGTGACCTCCCCCGTTTTTCGCACCCGTTTTATGCAATTTTTCGGCCAGATTCGGTGACATCTTGTTGAGGATTTTGGTTTATAAGCCGAAACAGGTTATAATTCGGCTGCAACCTATCCGGCAGACACTCTGAAAAATCGTGTCGGGACGGGAGGTTCAGGTTCGTACAACAGGTTCAGGGGTGAATATCGATGGCACTGTCTGTCAAAATGGAATTCCGGCAAAGCCAGTCGCTGGTGATGACGCCGCAACTGCAACAGGCGATCAAGCTGTTGCAATTGTCCAACCTTGAGCTCAATGAATATGTCGAGGCCGAACTGGAGCGCAATCCCCTGCTGGAACGCAAGGAGCAGGATGAAGCGGGCGACCCGAATGACGCCCGCGGCAATGACGACATGGCGCAACAGGATCTCCCGGATCCGGCGAATATATCGACAAAAGAGAGCGAGATCCCGGAAAGCGCCGGGGAGATGGCGGACAGCTATAGCGATCTTTCCAGTGAAACCACCCGGCAGGAACGGGTTTCCGATCTCGATACGGATTACGACAATGTCTATCCGGATGCCGGTCCCCTCGCCCCCTCAGCCGGTCTCGAAGGAGGCTGGCAGCAGGCCGGATCGGGCGGAAATCGCAATTTTGATACGACGGACAATAATCTTGAAGCCTATGTTGCGGACACGATTTCCCTGCGCGAACACCTTGTACGGCAACTGCATCTGACCTTCACCGACCCGGTCAAACTGATTATCGGCCAGTATCTCATCGATATGACGGATGATGCCGGTTATCTGCAAGGCGACCTCGAAGAACTGGCGGAACGGCTCGGAACATCGGATGAACTTGTCCTTGCCACCCTGAAAGAAATGCAGACCTTTGAACCGTCAGGTGTTTTTGCCCGCAATATCGGCGAGTGTCTGGCATTGCAACTGCAAGACCAGGGGGACCTGACACCTCTTATGCAACGCTTGTGCGATCATCTTGATCTGCTTGGCAACCACAAGATCAACGCGCTGAAAAAGGCCGTGGGCGTTGATATGGATGAACTGCTTGAAATGATTGCCCATATTCGTCAGCTCAATCCGAAACCCGGTCATGAATTTGATTCGGTCACGGTCCAGCCTGTCGTTCCCGATGTTTTTGTCCGCCAGCTTTCCAATAATGGTTGGCATGTGGAACTGAACAGCGAAACGCTGCCCAGAATTCTTGTCAATCGAAGCTATTATTCGACCATCGCCCGTGGTGCCCGGTCGGCCGATGACAAGACCTATCTGTCCGATTGCCTCAATACCGCCAACTGGCTTACCAAAAGTCTCGACCAGCGCGCCCGCACCATATTGAAGGTGGCTGAAGAAGTGGTGCGCCAGCAGGATGCCTTTTTTGCGCATGGAATCGAACATTTGCG
Organism: Hyphomicrobiales bacterium; assembly: GCA_027069645.1. GTDB lineage: Bacteria > Pseudomonadota > Alphaproteobacteria > Rhizobiales > JAKIUO01 > JAKIUO01. Next base: position 1,417 of record JALXEI010000178.1, on the reverse strand, counting down.
CCCGCTCAATCTCAAAACCGTTGCCGATGCCATCGAAATGCATGAAAGCACCGTCAGTCGGGTCACATCGAACAAATATATCGGCACACCACGCGGTGTTTTCGAGTTGAAATATTTCTTCAATTCCGCCATTTCCTCATCCGGAAGCGGTGAAGCCCTTTCATCGGAAAGCGTCCGTTACAAGATAAAGCAACTGATAGATGCGGAAGAACCCGCCAAAATCCTCTCCGATGACAAGATTGTCGCCCTGCTGCGTGCCGATGGTGTGAATATCGCCCGGCGGACTGTCGCCAAATATCGCGAAGCCATGCATATCCCCTCCAGCGTCCAGCGCCGTCGCCAGAAAAAAATGCAACTCGCACAGGCGTAAATACCAGAAGCTGAAAGAACCGCGATATGGTAGATATCCGCACCGATAGTGTGGCCTGTCTGTACCGGTTCGGCTTTTCCCGCCGGTTTTCCAGCCATTTTCACATCTCCTCCCTTGTACCGCACATATCCTGTTATACATTATGATAATGACTGCCTGCCCGGTGCTTGACGCAGCGGCCAGCTTGTTGGATCATATTATTGAATCGAACCCTGTCCATTCGCCCGGACATTCGTCGAGGACAGGGGTTCCGTGCAAACCGGACCTGGTTCCACACCAGGGGAGAGGGTATCCTGAAATATGACAATACAGATAACCGGAAAAAATCTGGATGTTGGCGAGGCCTTGCGCGAATATACGCAGAACCGCGTCGTTGATATGCTCGAAAAATATGTCGGACGCCCTTTTCCCGGGCATATCCGCATCGAGAAGAACAAAAATAACTTCAAAACCAGTTGTTCGGTAGATCTGTGGTCGGGACTGTCCCTGCATACACATGGCACGTCGGACAACCCCCATACCAGCGTCGAGATGGCTCTGGAACGCCTTGACAAGCGTCTGCGTCGCTACAAGCGTCGCCTGCGGGATCATCACCACAACAACCAGCATCATTCAATCCCTGAAGTCCCGGCAACGGACTATACCGTCGAACATAGCGACGGTGAGGAAAACCGGCAGGAAGAAGATCACCCCGTTATTATTGCGGAAAAGCAGACAATTATTCGTGAAATACCGGTTTCCGATGCTGTAATGGAGCTTGATCTGGCAAATCGTCCTTTTCTACTCTTCAAAAATGCCGGTCACGGGCGTATAAATATAGTGTATCGCCGCGAAGATGGACATATTGGCTGGATTGATCCGGGGAACATGTCGCCGTAAAGCCAAAATCTGAAGGCATCAAAAGGCGGTACAACCGGAACAGGAACAGGAATAATAATAACAGTGACCGGATCAAAAAATCATGGTGACGCCCGGCGTCGGAGAACAGGCGAATAACAGCGCCTTGTGCAAAAGGGACCAGGTATATGGATTTAGGCAATCTCATAT
>JALXEI010000177.1 GCA_027069645.1 Hyphomicrobiales bacterium | reverse complement strand
GAAAGCGCAATTTAAAACAGTTGCGGCCTTTTGTCCGCATGAGAATGGGACAATGTTCCTTTTGACTAACGTGTCGATGACGTTTAAGAGCGGTGTAAAATCTTTTCAGACAGACCCTGCACCAGCCTATCTTCTGCATGCAATAAACAGCATTATCAACGGGGAAATCACATGACAGCAATTACAGATATCGTGGGACGCGAAATACTGGACAGTCGGGGCAATCCCACGGTCGAGGTCGATGTGGTCCTCGAAGACGGGTCAACAGGCCGCGCGGCCGTGCCTTCCGGTGCCTCTACCGGGGCTCATGAAGCCCACGAACTGCGAGATGGCGGCGAGCGCTACGGCGGCAAGGGCGTTGTGAAGGCTGTGGAGGCTGTGAATGGCGAGATTTTTGACGCGCTGCAAGGTATGGATGCCGAAGAACAAAGACATCTCGACAAACTTCTTTGTGATCTCGATGGTACCGCAAACAAGAAAAACCTTGGTGCCAATGCCATTCTCGGGACATCTCTTGCCATCGCAAAAGCAGCCGCAATGGCCTGCAATCTCCCGCTCTATCGTTATCTTGGCGGTGTCAACGCTCACAAAATGCCTGTTCCCATGATGAATATTATCAATGGTGGCGAGCATGCAGACAATCCCATTGACATTCAGGAATTCATGATTGTGCCGGTTCGTGCAGAGAATATCCGTCAGGCCATTCGCATGGGAGCAGAGGTCTTTCACACATTGAAAAAAGCGCTGTCCGAGGCCGGTCACAATACCAATGTTGGAGATGAAGGCGGTTTTGCTCCCAATCTGTCTTCCAGTAATGAAGCACTGGATTTTATCGTCAAGGCCATTGAAAAGGCCGGATTCAGGCCTGGTGAGGATATCTGCATTGCCCTTGATCCGGCCTCGACAGAATTCTACGAGGATGGCAAATATAATCTCAAGGGGGAAAACAGGGTTCTGACATCTGCCCAAATGGTTGACTATTATGACGATCTGATCAGTAATTATCCTGTTGTTTCCATTGAGGACGGCCTCGCGGAAGATGACTGGAACGGATGGAAGGTCATGACCGACAGGATCGGAAACAAATGCCAACTGGTTGGCGACGATCTGTTTGTCACCAATGTCGATCGTCTGAAAGAAGGAATTGAAAAGGGTGTCGCCAATTCAATTCTCATAAAAGTCAATCAGATCGGCACATTGAGTGAAACGCTTGATGCCGTGGAAATGGCCCAGCGGGCAGGCTATACGGCCGTAATTTCCCATCGTTCCGGAGAAACGGAAGATGCCACAATTGCAGATATTGCCGTTGCCACCAATGCCGGGCAAATCAAGACAGGTTCAATGTCCCGAACTGACCGTATGGCAAAGTATAACCAGCTCATTCGTATTGAGGAAGAACTGGGAGATATGGCTGTATATGATGGAGCAGCCGCTATACCGTTTATGGCATGATAATGGGTTGGATACGCAAAAACCTTGTCAGTCTGCTCATATTAATGGTGCTCGCCAGCTTTTCGGTCCGTATATGGGTCGGAGAGCATGGTCTTCAGGCCCGATCTGCGTTAAAAGCGCGCATCAGTGGCCTTGAAAAGAAAAAGCAGCTTTTACTTGTCAAAAGGCGTGAGCTTGAGCACAGGGTAAAACTGATGGCTCCAGGGGCTGTCGATCCCGATATGCTGGAGTTTCAGGCACGCAAATTACTCGATTTTGCCTATGACAGAGAGCGTATTTACGTTAACGGAAAATCCCGATAAGACAGGTCTCTTGCGGGTCTATCTCATTGGATAAATAACGTATTCCGGCGAATACCATTGACCGCCGCAAAGTCGGGGTAGTAAGAATAAGCCTGAAATCTGATCGCGGCAATCCGTTTGATCATGTAATAAAAGTCGAGCAGTGATCCTGTTACAGGAACAGCTGTCTATATGCACGTTTAACATTGCGGGCAACTGTTTGTTCCCTGTCCGGTATTTCGCCTGTATTGTCGGGAACAGTCAACAGGCACCTTCCGGGGCAAGCAGACAGTTGCAGAAATGGCTTGCGATTGCACGCGCCGCAATGTTTGGAAATCCATTTTACGGGAACCGGGATACCGATGATCGAATTTACACCTGAACTTGAACTTGAAGCCTATCGCGAGATGCTGCTCATCCGGCGTTTTGAGGAAAAAGCCGGCCAGCTCTATGGCATGGGGTTCATTGGCGGGTTTTGCCATCTTTACATCGGACAGGAGGCCGTTGTTGTCGGTATGCAGATGGCGATCGAGGAGGGGGATCAGGTGATCACAACCTATCGTGATCACGGTCATATGCTGGCGGCCGGCATGGACCCGGTTGGCGTCATGTCGGAACTTACAGGTCGCAGCGGGGGATATTCCAAAGGCAAGGGCGGTTCCATGCACATGTTCTCAAAGGAAAAAAACTTCTTTGGCGGACATGGTATTGTCGGGGCGTCGGCACCGCTTGGGACCGGTCTCGCCTTTGCCAACAAATACCGGGGAAATGACAGGATATGCCTGACCTATTTCGGTGATGGTGCCGCAAACCAGGGGCAGGTTTATGAGAGTTTCAATATGGCCAAGCTGTGGAACCTGCCGGTTGTCTATGTCATCGAGAACAACAAATATGGCATGGGAACCAGTATCGAGCGATCATCCTCGACAACAGACTTTTCCCAGCGGGGAATGAGTTTTGGCATTCCCGGCGAACAGGTCGATGGCATGGATGTTCGCGCTGTAAAAGCTGCTGGCGACAAGGCTGTCAAACGAGCCCGTGAAGGCGGTGGCCCCTATATTCTTGAAATGCTGACCTATCGCTACCGGGGGCATTCCATGTCCGATCCGGCCAAATACCGATCACGCGAGGAAGTGAAAAAAATGCGTGAGGAGAGGGATCCGATCGAACAGGTCAAAAAACGGCTTGTAGGCGACGGGATCGCCACAGAAGACGATCTGAAAGAACTGGACAGGGAAGTCCGGGCCATTGCGGCAAATGCCGCTGAACGGGCCCAGCAGGATGTTGAACCCGCCCCGTCCGAACTTTACACCGATATACTCCGCTAGCCCCTTTTTGGCACGCCTGCCGGGGCCGCGAACCGTTTGCAAGGAGCAATCATCAATGGCTACTGAAATTCTGATGCCGGCCCTTTCACCCACGATGGAAGAGGGCAAACTTGCCCGCTGGCTGGTCAGGGAAGGTGACGAGATCAGTGCTGGCGATGTCATCGCCGAGATCGAGACTGACAAGGCAACAATGGAAGTGGAAGCCATTGATGATGGCATGATGTCCAAATTGCTGGTGGCCGAAGGGGCCGAAGGGGTCAAGGTCAATACGCCTATCGCCATTGTCACCGAAGACGGTGAGGAGCCGGATACACACGAGGATTCATCCTCGCCCGCGCCCACCGAAGCAAAGGCAGAAACGCTTGCAGAATCAGCAACTGAACAACCATCCCCGGCGCCCGTTGCGCCTGCATCGCCAGAGGTGGCCGAAACAAAAGTGTCGTCGGATACAGCAATGGTTGAAATCTCGGTGCGCGAGGCCTTGCGCGATGCGATGGCCGAGGAAATGCGCCGGGATGAAGATGTCTTTGTGATGGGGGAGGAAGTTGCCGAATATCAGGGAGCGTACAAGGTTACCCAGGGTCTGCTGGCCGAATTCGGCGAGAAAAGGGTGATCGACACACCGATTACAGAGCACGGTTTTGCGGGTATTGCCGTTGGAGCCGCTTTTGCCGGTCTCAAGCCCATTGTCGAGTTCATGACCTGGAACTTTGCCATGCAGGCCATCGACCATATTATCAATTCAGCGGCCAAAACGCTCTATATGTCCGGGGGGCAAATGGGCAGTTCCATCGTTTTCAGGGGTCCAAACGGTGCAGCCTCGCGTGTCGGCGCACAGCACAGTCAGGACTATTCGTCATGGTATGCGCAAGTGCCGGGACTGAAGGTCATTGCACCCTATACGGCAGCAGACGCCAAGGGGTTGCTGAAGGCAGCCATACGTGATCCCAACCCGGTTGTTTTTCTCGAACATGAAATGGTTTATGGCCAGAGCTTTGAAATCCCCGATGTCGAAGATCTGATTGTGCCGATTGGCAAGGCGAATGTCGTCCGTTCAGGAACAGACGTGACGATTGTTTCCTTTTCCCGCGGCATGAAGCTGGCACTGGAAGCGGGGGAAAACCTGGCGACGCAGGGGATCGACGCCGAGATTATCGATTTGCGTACATTGCGCCCGCTTGATATCGAGACAATCCTTGAGTCTGTGCGCAAAACCAACCGTATTGTGACAGTGGAGGAGGCCTGGCCCGTTGCTTCCATCGGTTCTGAAATCTGCTCGCAGGTGACGGCGCAGGCTTTTGACGATCTGGATGCGCCGCCCACCAAAGTGACGGGCAAGGATGTTCCCATGCCCTATGCGGCCAATCTGGAAAAGCTGGCGCTTCCGAGCGTTGAGGATGTGGTCAGTGCCGTGCGGGCTGTGTGCTACAAAGAGCAGGACTAGAAAGGGAACAAGATGCCGATACCGATATTGATGCCTGCCCTTTCACCCACTATGGAAACCGGCAAGCTGGCCAAATGGCATGTCAGTGAAGGAGATGAGATTGCCCCGGGAGATGTCATTGCCGAAATCGAGACCGACAAGGCGACGATGGAAGTGGAAGCCATTGAGGAAGGGCGCATTGGCAAACTTTTGATCGACGAAGGCGCCGAGGGCGTACCGGTCAATACGACTATTGCCGAGGTGCTGACCGATGAGGATGAAGAGGGCGCGAGCGCCGCACCCGCCGAACCGATCACGCCGGTTGCGAAAGAAGAACCGAAACCGGTTCCTGAATCCGAATCTGCTGCTTCAGCAACCCCGGCCACACCTGTCAGCACACCAGAGGCTTTACCGGCACAAACCTCTCAATCGCCCGGTGAGGGCGGCAAGCGTCTTCCGGCAAGTCCGCTGGCGCGTCGCATGGCGAAGGCGAATGGTATTCCCCTGGCAGGCCTGAAGGGCAGTGGCCCCCGAGGCCGGATTGTCAAGCGGGATATTGAAGCGGCTTTGCAATCCGGAGGGAGGACCGTTTCCGATGGCACAAAGGCTGTGGGTACAGCGGCGGCTGTCGGGGCAGGTCTGGCGACGGCAAACAAGGCTGTTGGTGCTGCCAAACAGCCAGCCGGTCTGGATGACAGGGAAATTTTCTCTCTTTATGAAGAGGGCAGCTATGAACTGGTGCCACATGACAATATGCGCCGCATCATTGCCGACCGGTTGACCCTCGCCAAATCGACCATTCCGCATTTCTACCTCTCCATTGATTGCGAACTGGACGAGCTGTTGCAGGCCAGAAAACGCATGAATGAAGCCGTAGCTGCCGACGGGGTACGCCTGTCAGTCAATGATTTCATCATCAAGGCGCTGGCGCTGGCCCTGCAGAAAGTGCCCGAAGCCAACGCCACCTGGAGCGATCAGGGCTTGCTCAAACATCAGCGCTCCGATGTGGCGGTCGCGGTTGCCGTTGAGGGCGGGTTGTTCACGCCCGTGGTTCGCCATGCCGATCTGAAAACCCTGTCGGAAATATCAAATGAAATGAAGGATCTGGCCCACCGTGCCAGAAGCAAGAAGCTTGCGCCCCATGAATATCAGGGCGGTACGACCAGCATTTCCAATCTGGGCATGTTTGACATCAAGCAATTCGACGCTGTTATCAATCCGCCCCATGCCAGCATCCTGGCGGTGGGACGCGGTGAGCAACGGCCCGTGGTCAGGGATGGCGAATTGAGCGTGGCCAATGTCATGTCCTGTACCCTGTCTTGTGATCATCGCGTAATTGACGGTGCTCTTGGCGCACAATTGCTCAAGGCCTTCAAAACCTATATCGAAGAACCCGTCACCATGCTGGTGTAAGCCGCTTGTCGCGGCTTGTCCTCGCCGGACGGGCAGCCTGTGCGGCTGGCACCAAAGGCGAGCCTTTGTAAACCATTTTGTCAATTGGGGTTTGGGGATTAATCCCCAACGCCATCTGCGAAGATGCCCGCCCGGCGAGGGCAAGCGCCTGTAAGGCGCTCTTGTTTGGGCACTTTTGCTTGAAGGAAAGTTCATGTCGCAATCAAAATTTGATCTTGTTGTTATTGGTGCTGGTCCCGGCGGCTATGTAGCAGCCATAAGGGCAGCACAGCTTGGCATGAAGACGGCGATTGTCGAACGCGAGCATCTCGGCGGTATCTGCCTCAACTGGGGTTGCATTCCGACCAAGGCCTTGCTGCGTTCCGCCGAAATCTATCGGAACATGCAACATGCGGCCCAATATGGATTGTCCGCTGGCAAGATCGATTTTGATCTTGAGGCCATTGTCAAACGCTCGCGGGCGGTGTCGAAGCAACTGACCGGCGGGGTCGGTTTCTTAATGAAAAAGAACAAGATTACCGTCATTGAAGGCACGGCAAAGCTGGCCGGAGGTGGGGCCATAGAGGTTGTGGAGAAAAAGGACGGCAAGACCAGTACCATCAGCTCCACACATATCATTATAGCGACAGGTGCCCGGGCACGCAGCTTCCCCGGCCTTGAACCGGATGGCAAACATATCTGGACCTATCGCGAGGCGCTGGTACCCGATACCATGCCAAAATCATTGCTGGTGGTCGGGTCGGGAGCCATTGGGATTGAGTTTGCGTCCTTTTTCAATGCGCTGGGGGCAAAAGTCACGGTTGTCGAGATGATGGATCGTGTGATGCCGGTGGAGGATGAGGAAATCTCCGCGCTGGCCCGCAGGAGTTTTGAAAAGCAGGGTATGACCATTCATACCGGCGCCAAAGTTGCGGACCTGAAGAGCGATGCCAGCGGCGTATCCGCAAACATCACGCTTGCAGATGGCAAAAGTTCGACCGAAAAGTTTGATCGGGCCATTCTGGCGGTGGGCATTGTCGCCAATACGGAAAATCTCGGTCTGGAAAAGGCGGGAGTCAAGGTCGAGGGCGGCAATGTGGTGATCGACGAGTTTTGCCGCACCACTGCCAAAGGTGTTTATGCTATCGGTGATGTGGCAGGCCCACCGGCGCTGGCACACAAGGCGAGCCATGAAGCCATTATCTGCGTGGAAAAGATCGCCGGGCTGGAGGGCGTTCACCCGCTGGACCGGCGCAATATTCCCGGCTGCACCTATTGCTCGCCGCAAGTGGCCTCTGTGGGATTGACCGAAGCGGCAGCGAAAGAGGCTGGTCATGAATTGAAAATAGGAAAATTTCCCTATCAGGCCAATGGCAAGGCGATTGCGCTGGGCGAGACCGAGGGTATGATCAAGACCGTCTTTGACGCCAAAACAGGGGAATTGCTGGGAGCGCACATGATCGGGGCCGAGGTGACGGAGCTGATACAGGGCTATGTCATCGGCAAGACGCTGGAGACAACGGAAGCGGAACTGATGCATACCATCTTCCCGCATCCCACCCTGTCGGAAATGATGCACGAAAGCGTACTGGCCGCCTTTGATCGCGCCCTGCACATATAGGAAACGCAAAAATGGTGACCATTCACGAGGCCAGACCGGGACCAAGACATCCAGAAAAGGCGCGCAATCCCGACACGCCGCTGTTGCGTAAGCCAAAATGGCTGCGGGTCAAGGCACCGGGCTCACCAACCTATAACCAGACACGTGGTATCATCAGGGAAAACAAACTGCATACGGTGTGCGAGGAGGCGGCCTGTCCCAATGTCGGCGAATGCTGGGACAAACGCCATGCCACCATGATGATTATGGGCGAAATCTGCACAAGAGCCTGTGCCTTTTGTAATATCACCACCGGCAAACCGGCCCCCCTTGACCCCGACGAACCGGCCAATGTGGCAAAGGCCGTTCACAGGCTGGGGCTGCGTCATGTCGTCATTACATCGGTTGATCGCGACGATCTGGCCGATGGCGGCGCGGCACATATAGCAAAGACCATTGAGCAGGTCAGAAGCCTGAACCCCGAAACCACCATCGAAGTGCTGACCCCGGATTTTCTGAAAAAACAGGGGGCCGAAGAGCAGGTCATCAGGGCGCGTCCTGATGTGTTCAACCATAATCTCGAAACGGTACCCTCCAACTATCTCGCCATCCGTCCCGGTGCGCGTTATTTTCATTCCCTGCGCCTTTTGCAAAAGGTCAAGGAGTTGGAACCAGGCATTTTTACCAAATCCGGTATCATGGTGGGGCTGGGCGAGACACAGAACGAGGTTTTGCAACTGATGGACGATCTGCGCTCGGCGGATGTGGATTTTCTCACCATCGGTCAATATTTACAACCGACCCGAAAGCATGCTGCTGTAAAGGAATTTATTCCACCCGAACAGTTTGAAACTTACAAGCGCCATGCCCTGTCCAAAGGGTTTTTGCTGGTTTCTGCCACGCCGTTGACGCGCTCTTCCTATCATGCGGATGAAGATTTTGCCTTGTTGAAGACGGCGAGGGAACAAGCCACCCGAAACAGCAGGTCATAGTCCATGCCGTCTTTCTCCAGCACAAGGCGCGTGTGGCATTCGGCGCAAAACATGTATGAGCTGGTCCGGGATGTGGAGCAATATCCGCAATTTCTGCCCCTGTGCGAGGCGCTGGTCGTCAAGAGCCGGGAAGAGCGCAACGGGAAAGAAATTCTCATTGCCGATATGACTGTAGCCTACAAGTTTGTGCGCGAAACCTATGGCAGCCGGGTGGTGCTCGATGACAGGCGGCGGCGGGTGTTTGTCGAGGCCATTAGCGGGCCGTTCCAAAGGCTCGACAATCGCTGGACCATCCGTGAAGTGGACGAGAACAGTTGTGACGTCGAATTTTATATTGATTACGAGTTCAAATCACGCCCCTTGCAACTTCTGATGGGCTCCATGTTCGACTATGCCTTTGGCAAATTCTCCGACGCCTTCGTCAAACGTGCCGACGAGATTTACGGGCTGCCTTAACAGCTCTCTTTTCCCTCGATTACGCCTTGAAGCAGGTCCAGAGCGGCCAGGACTGTGGCTTCTCTTACCTTTGAGCGTCCAATGTCGCCAAAACGGCATTCACGACCGATCGTCAATCCCGTTTTGATCGAAGCTGCAAGATAGACAAGGCCCACCGGTTTTTCGAGGGAACCACCTCCTGGTCCGGCAATGCCGGTAACGGCCACACTCACATGAGCCTGTGAGTGTTGCAAGGCGCCTTTGGCCATGAGGTCCGCTGTTTGCGGGCTGACAGCCCCCCATTGCGCGAGTATATCGGCCGGAACACCGAGCATTTCCTTCTTGGCATGATTGGAGTAGGTAACAAAACCGCGCTCGAATACATCGGATGAACCGGCAATTTCGGTCAGAAGAGCGGCAATCAGCCCGCCAGTACAGGATTCAGCCGTTGCGATCATCAGCTTTCGTTCCCGGCACAGGGCGAGCAGGTCTTTTGCTTTTTCGCACTGTTCGTCATTAAACATGATCATCCTCCAGTGGAACGGAAATCGTGGCGACGGCCTGTGCGGCTATGCCTTCGCCGCGCCCGGCAAAGCCAAGGCCTTCCGTGGTTGTGGCCTTGATGCTGATGCGGTGGGCGTCGATCTTCATGATCTGCGACAGCTTTTGGCGCATTTCCGGCTGATGCGGGCTGATTTTGGGCTTTTCGCAGATGATTGTGAGGTCAATATTGATGATTTTGCCGCCCCTTTGGGCCACAAGCTCTGTTGCATGGGTGAGAAAAACGGAAGAATCCGCGCCTTTCCATTGCGCATCCGATGGCGGAAAGTGATGCCCTATATCGCCTTCACCCAGGGCCCCGTAAAGTGCATCGGTCAGGGCGTGTATGGCGACATCGGCGTCCGAATGTCCCTTGAGCTTTTGATCAAAGGGAATGGTGATACCGCAAAGCGTAACCGCGTCACCAGCTTCAAAGGGGTGGACATCAAAGCCACTACCCGTGCGGGTTTCCATCTGTTGCGAGGCGGCAAGGATCAGTTCGGCCATTTCCATATCCCTCGGAGTTGTCAGCTTGAAATTGTTTGCACGGCCTTCGACCCTTTGCACCCTGACCCCGGCCCATTCGGCAAGAGAGACATCATCGGTAAACTGGACGTCTTTTTCTTTTGCTGCCCGTTCATGCAGCTCCTGAATGAGCGGAAAGGCAAAACCTTGCGGAGTCTGGGCAGCATAAAGGTTGGCCCGATCAACCGTTTCTTCCACCAGTTCATCTTTCACTCTTTTTATGGTATCGGTGACAGAAATAGCTGGCAGAACGGCTTCATGTCGCGCCAGCCCGTCCACGACGCGCGCAATCAGCGTGGAATCAACAAAAGGGCGGGCCGCATCGTGAATGAGTACAAAACCGGGCCTCAATGGCGCAAGCGCCCGCAGGCCATGCAGAACACTTTGCTGGCGTGTGTCGCCGCCAAAGACCGGAGGCAGCAGGCGGTCGCCAAAGGCGCGAGCCGCCTCTCGATAAAGGGCTTCATCATCCCGGTGTATCACAGTGATGATCTTTGAAACATGCGGCAAATCGATAAAGGCGGAAATCGTGTGGGCCAGAACCGTTTTTCCGGCCAGTTTGACATATTGCTTGGGGCCATTGCCGCCAGCCCGGTGGCCTCGGCCGGCAGCGACAATCAGCAGGGCAGTTTCTGGCATGGTCTTTTTCCGGCAACTGGAAGGGGAATGATCAAAACCTGGCGCGAGAATAGAGACTTGTCATGCGTTTTCCAAGACTCATCAATTGCTTTGTTTTACCAACAATGCTTAAAGATTGAGCAAATGTGCGCTTTGTGCATATAATTCGTGCAACAAACCAAGAGCTCCGCGATCATGATCCATTTGCGAAACAGGGCCTTGCTGGCCCCCATGTCCGGCATTACCGATCTGCCGTTCAGGCGCCTTGCCCACCGTCTGGGGGCCGGGCTGGTGATGGCCGAAATGGTGGCGAGCCGCATGCTGGCGGGTGAACACCGGCAGACCCTGAAACGCGTTATGGGTGCGGATGAGATTTCCCCCTATGTCATTCAGATCTCGGGGCGGGAACCTGTTGAAACCGCCGAAGCGGCCAGGATTGCCGCCGGTCTCGGGGCAGATATGATCGATATCAATATGGGCTGCCCGGCCCGCAAGGTGACAAAAGGGCTGGCCGGTTCAGCTCTGATGAAGGAACCTGAGCTTGCCCTGTCCATTATCGAGGCCGTCATCGAGGCCGTGGATATACCGGTTTCCCTCAAAATGCGCCTTGGCTGGGATGAAAACAGTCTGAATGCCGCGTCCATTGCCAGACGGGCCGAAAATGCGGGAATCACCATGATCACCGTTCATGGCCGTACACGCCAGCAGTTTTACAAGGGGCGCGCCGACTGGCGGGCGATTGGCAAGGTTGTTAGAGCCGTCAGCGTCCCGGTCATCGCCAATGGTGACATCCTTTCCTTCGAAGATGCGGAATGCTGCCTGACCCTTTCCGGTGCTCATGGTGTGATGATCGGCAGGGGGGCACAGGGACGTCCGTGGATTGTGGGGGAATATGGTCGTTGGCTTTCGGATAAAAAGGGACGGAGCGCGTCACAAATATCGTTGTCGGGCAAAAAAGCTGTCATTCTCGAACATTATGACTCCATGCTGGATTTCTATGGGAGAGATCTCGGGGTGCGCAATGCCCGCAAACATCTGGGATGGTATATATGCGAACTTTTTGAAGATCGAAAACAGCAATCACTGTGGCGAATCAAATTGTGCAGCGAGGATGAGCCGAAGATTGTCCGGGCCCGGCTCCTTGAGATGTTTGACAAACTGGAAAATATCGCCGGAGAGGTCGCCGCATGATGCCCCGTAGAGAGCAACAGAATGAAACCATACCCGCTGAATTGCAAATGCAATTGCTTCATGCGCTGCCGCAAATTGTCATTCTGGCAGGACAAAACAACGCGATCCGGTATGTCAACGCGATGGCTGAACTCTATTTCAATGCCAGCAGTCTGATTTTATGCCGCATGGTTCTTGAAGATCTTTTCCATTTTGACAGTCCCATCCTCTCGCTGGTCAATCAGGTTCGGCGAACCCGGTGCAGTATCAATGAATATAATGTTGAGATTGGCAGCGTCAGACACAAAACAAGCGAATTTATGGATTTGCAGGTCGCAAATCTGTCTCTTGAAGAGAAATATATCATCATCGTTATGCAACCCCGGACGATCGCCCAGAAGATTGAACGTCAGCTCGCCCACCGCGGGGCCGCCAGGTCTGTTTCGGGAATGGCCTCCATGCTGGCCCATGAAATTCGTAACCCGCTTTCGGGCATACGAGGAGCCGCCCAACTGCTGGAAAGCTCCATTGATCAGGAAGATCGAACATTGACGAAGCTGATTTGCGAGGAGACTGATCGCATTTCAAGACTTGTCGGACGAATGGAAGTCTTTGGCGAAAACAAATCGGCAGATCAGGAAATGATCAATATACATGCTATTCTGGGGCATGTGCTCCATGTGGCCAAAAGCGGCTTTGCACGAGATATCGAAATCATCGAAGATTATGATCCTTCCTTGCCTGGACTGCGGGGGAACAGGGACCTTCTTGTCCAGATGTTTTTAAATCTTGTAAAAAATGCAGCGGAAGCACTGTCGGGAACGAGGGCAAGGGCAAAAATCTGGATGACCACTTCCTACCGGCCCGGGGTCAGCGTCAAAGTGCCCGGTTCCCGGACAAGAACAAGCCTGCCACTGCAAATCACGATTGAGGATAACGGGCCAGGAATTCCTGATGATATTCGCAGCATTCTGTTTGACCCGTTTGTGACGACAAAGGCCGGAGGAACCGGACTGGGACTTGCTCTTGTGGCAAAGTCCGTCAAGGATCACGGCGGCATTATTGAATATGAGCAGACCGCTCAAAGGACAATCTTCAAGGTATTGCTGCCCCATGTAAACTCTGCGCGCAGGGAAGACGGGGAATAGGACAGTGCGGGAGCGGTTAAATCCGGGAGGTAAAAAGTGGACAAGGGCCAGATTCTTATAGCTGATGATGATGCAGCAATCAGAACTGTATTACAAAGAGCGCTGGCAAGAGCCGGATTTGAGCCGCGGATAACCAGTAACGCCACCACTTTGTGGCAATGGGTCTCGCGTGGCGATGGAGATGTCGTTGTAACCGACGTCGTTATGCCGGATGAAAATATATTCAATTTGATCCCGCGGATCAAAAAGGTACGCCCGGAACTGCCCATCATCGTCATGAGTGCTCAAAATACCCTGATGACGGCGATAACGGCCACAGAGCTTGGTGCCTATGAATATCTGCCAAAACCGTTTGATCTGAACGAACTGCTGGCCATCGTTGCGCGGGCCATATCCGACACCCGAAACAATACAGTGGAAAAACGCAATCAATCTGATGATATGGATGTTCCCCTTATTGGTCGATCACCTGCCATGCAGGAGATATACAGGGTCCTTGCGCGCTTGACACAATCCGATCTGACTGTACTCATCAATGGTGAATCCGGAACGGGAAAGGAACTGGTCGCCCGGGCGCTGCATGATTATTCGAAGCGTAAAAACGGCGAATTTGTCGCTGTCAATATGGCTGCAATCCCAAGAGAACTCATTGAATCGGAACTGTTCGGTCATGAAAAGGGGGCCTTTACGGGAGCGACAAGCCGCAATTCAGGGCGATTTGAACAGGCAAGAGGTGGAACACTGTTCCTCGATGAAATCGGGGATATGCCGATGGATGCCCAGACACGATTACTGCGCGTATTGCAGGAAGGTGAATATATGACGGTGGGCGGGCGCACACCGATCACAACAGATGTCAGGGTGATCGCGGCAACCCATCGCGACCTGCGTGCACTGATCTCTCAGGGCCTGTTCCGTGAAGATCTCTTCTACCGCCTTAATGTCGTTCCTCTGAACCTGCCACCATTGCGAGATCGCAAGGAGGACATTCCCGACCTCGTCAATCATTTCCTGAAACTGGTGGAAGAGGAAGGTGGCAAGGCGAAATCTTTTTCGCCTGAAGCCGTTGAATGCCTGAAAACCTGGGACTGGCCGGGAAATGTACGTGAACTCGAAAACCTGATTCGGCGAATAGTTGTGCTCTTTGGCCAGGATCTGATTACCGAGGACCTGGTCCGTGCCGAACTTTCTTCCCTCGCCAGCAGCCAGCCGGGCTCAATGCGTACGGAGTTTGATGTTTCGGAAGCAATAGAGCACTATCTTGCCGGATATTTCCAGCGCTACAATAGCGAATTACCACCGCCTGGCCTCTATCAGAGGATATTGCAAAAAATGGAAAAACCTCTTCTTACCGCTTGTTTGACAGCCACAAGAGGCAATCAGCTACGTGCTGCCGAACTTCTTGGGCTCAACCGGAACACGCTACGTGACAAAATCCGCAAACTGGACATAAAAGTGATCAAAACCAGTGAATGAGGGATATGTTCCACAGCATTGAATTTGATTCACACAAACATATTTGTCTCATAAATGTCACAATATCATTGCTTGTCGGTGCCAATAGAGCCAATATGAAACTTGTAATCGGGTTTTGTTGCAGCCGAGGTACAGACCGTGATCTTCCGGTATCTGTGTTGATGTGGCCCGCATCCCGGCTTTTGTAACTGGCATTGAGATGGAGAGCTTATGACAATTGTCGACCATGCCAGCAGCCCCATGCGTGAAGAAAATGGAATTTTTGCCGATGCTCCCTTCGGGAAAAACAGGAAGCGTCTGTTTTATATTGGCCTGGTACTCGTCTCCCTGTCACTGATTTTTGGCTTTACCACCTACCTTATTCTCACCGGCCTTACCCCGATCCAGCCGCGCCACAGCGTTGTGGTCACAGTCCTGCTGATTAACAGCTTTCTCATCGCCAGCATGATTTTGCTGATAGCCTGGCATGTTTATGAATTGTGGATGAACAGAAAAACCGGCAAGGCAGGAGCCAAGCTGCATGTCCGGTTTGTCAGCCTTTTCAGTGTTGTGGCCGCCCTGCCGGCCATATTGCTGGCAATTTTCGCCAGCATTTCTCTGGATCGGGGGCTGGACCACCTTTTCTCAACCCATACAAAGGCTCTGGTACGAGACAGTCTTGAAGTGGCAAATACCTATCTTAAGGAACATAGCGAGGTTATTCGGGCAGATATGCTGGCTGTTGCCTCGGCTGTAGACAAGGAATTGCCCAATATTTCCAGACGCCCCGAACTGATAACAAAAATGTTGCAATTTCAATCGGCGTTGCGAGCTCTGCCCAGCCTGTACCTGATCAGCAAGGACGGGAAACTGTTGTCAAAGGGAGGGAGTGCTCCTGATGCCTATCAAAAACCCCAGGCTGGTCCGTTGGGAGCCGCTCAGGACGGGACCGTTATTATTATCCCCCCGACGAGAACCAACAAGATTGCGGCCATCAAGAGGCTTCCTCATTTCCCCAATATATATCTCTATGCCTTGCGGCCTGTGAATCGCAAGGTGATCGCCCATCTTCAGCAGGCTCGGGCCAACGTCTATGAATACAGGGAACTTGAACAACGCCGTACAGGCGTACAGATCGCCTTTGCCCTGACCTATGTCGCTATTGCGCTGACGCTGTTACTGGCCGCGATCTGGCTGGGGCTCTGGTTTGCCAGTCGTCTGACCGAGCCGATACGACGCCTGATTGGTGCGGCCCAGAGCGTTTCGGAGGGCAATCTTGATACAGTCATTCATCTCAAACCGCGTCACGGGGAACTGGCTCAACTGGGCGCAACGTTCAACAATATGACTGCGGAAATCAAAAGCCAGCAAAATGAACTGATCGATACCAATCTGATGCTGGATGAAAGACGAAGATTTATCGAAGCCGTGCTTTACGGGGTAAGTGCAGGTGTTATTGGCCTTGATGCCTTTGGCATTGTAGATCATGTGAACCGCTCTGCCGAGCAGTTACTGGGGCGTCAGGGGGAAGAATTGAAGGGAAAACGTCTGGAACTTGTTGTACCGGAATTTTTGCCGGCTATCACATTGGCCAAAAACAGGGAGGATAGTATTGATACACTCATTCAGGATGACATCGATATGACTGTTGATGGCGTTGAACGCCATTTTGCCATCAGGTTGACAAGGGAAAGCAGCGAGGACCATGAATATGGTTATGTCCTGACGTTTGACGATACCACCGAACTGGTAAAAGCACAGAGATCATCGGCTTGGGCCGATGTTGCCCAGCGCATTGCCCACGAAATGAAAAACCCCCTGACGCCGATCCAGTTGTCAGCCGAACGCATTCGCCTCAAATACGGACCTGTAATCGGTGATGATCGAAAAGTGCTTGATGACTGTACGGATACAATTGTAAGCCGGGTGGCAGATATCAAACGGATGGTAGACGAATTCTCGGATTATGCCCGCATGCCTGATCCCGTCATGGAACTTTATGATATACGTGATATTGTTAGTGAAGTAACAACGCTTTACGAGGAATTTGAACATAAAATTGACCTGACGGTCAATCTTCCCGACAGCCCTGTCATTTCTTTATGTGACAGGGGATTGGTCTCCCAGGCCATGATAAATCTGGTCAAGAATGCCACAGAAGCAATCGGTTGTGTCTATGAACAAAAGTCCCTGTTGAAAACCTATCGAGGCCATATCGAGATAAGTTTGAATGGAGGCGTTGATGAGTATAGAATCACGGTAACAGACAATGGCTGCGGATTGCCGAAAGAACAGCGCAATCGTCTGCTGGAACCCTATATGACGACCAGGAAAAAGGGTACAGGTCTGGGACTGGCGATCGTACAAAAGATAACCGAGCAACATGGCGGACGCATTCTCCTTGAAGACGCCCCGGAAACAAAAAACAATAAAACCGGTGCCAGTGTCAGACTGATAATTCCCTACAAGAAAAAAAAATGTTCCAAGGTGAAGACGACAACCATGCCGGTAAATACCCGGAGAGCAGGCAATAGCAGCGCCAATATAAATGCAGATCCGCAAATTGAGGGAGAGAACAGCCGTGTATGATATCCTGATCGTGGATGATGAAGCCGATATTAGAGAACTTGTTTCAGGCATACTGGAAGATGAAGGGCACGAAACACGCCTTGCCGGCAACAGTGATGATGCCCTCATTGCCATTGAAGACAGGCGTCCCTCTCTCGTCATTCTGGATATATGGTTGCAGGGCAGCCGTCTGGATGGTCTGGAAGTACTTGATCGTATTCAGAAGATGCATCCCGATATTCCGGTTGTGATCATCTCGGGTCATGGCAATATAGAAACGGCTGTCACCGCAATCAAACGCGGGGCATATGAATTTATCGAGAAGCCTTTTAATACCGACAGACTGATTAACATCACTCAGCGCGCCATCGAATCCTATCGCTTGCGAAAAGAAGTCGAGCAATTGCGGGAACACAGTTCGATAAGCGAGGATATGATTGGTCGTTCGGCCGTTATCAACCAGTTACGACAATCAATCGAAAAAGTGGCGCCAACAAACAGTCGTGTTCTCATAACCGGCCCTTCCGGTTGTGGAAAGGAACTGACAGCCCGCATGTTGCACCAGCTTTCACACCGTCGCAATGGCCCGTTTGTCGCTCTGAATGCCGCTGCCATTACGCCCGAGCGAATGGAACTGGAACTTTTTGGAACAAATGATCAGAAATCGCAGCCGAGCAAGGTCGGCGCTCTGGAAGAAGCCCATCTGGGAACACTGTATATCGATGAAATCGCCGATATGCCCC
>JALXEI010000176.1 GCA_027069645.1 Hyphomicrobiales bacterium | reverse complement strand
AGATCATTTTGGCCGCGGATTGCAGCGCTTTTGGCACCATTCTCGACCCTGTTTATGAGTTTATGACCTAGCCTTTTTGCACTCTGATATTATAACACCATGCCTGTCGGTCGATTTTCAATTGACAGACCGACTGGTCTGTTGCTAGCTTTCCCGTGTTATTCAAACAAACACAGAGGGTTATTTTATGCATTATCCGGTCATGACCGCCATTGCCGCCGGTATCCTCATCAATTTGCAAATGGTGCTGATGATGATCACCGGGGCGAGCCGCTATGAGCACAAACAGGGGCTGGGCGGCGACCAGCCGAAATTGCTCGCCCGCGTCCGAAGTCACGGCAATCTTGCCGAGAACGCCGCCATCGTGCTGTTTGTCCTCGCACTGCTGGAAATGTCCGGCGTCAACCGCACGTTAATCGGCTTTGCAGCCGCCGCCTTTGTCATTGGCCGCCTGTTGCATCCCGTCGGTCTGTTCAAAACATCCGGCACCAGCCTGCCCCGCGCTACCGGCGTTCTGGCGACCGCCCTTGTTGGTATGGGCGGCGGCCTCGCTCTCATTTATATTGCCATCGGAAAGCTGTAACATGATCGATTTTTACACCGCCGCCACCCCCAACGGCCACAAGATCGCCATTGCCCTTGAAGAAATGCAATTGCCCTATGAACTGCATGCCCTTGATTTTTCCAGAAGCGAGCAGAAACAGCCCGATTTCCTGAAGCTCAATCCCAACGGCAAAATTCCAGCCATTGTAGACCGGGAAGCCGATAATTTCGCGGTTTTTGAATCCGGCGCGATACTTGTTTACCTCGCCGAAAAAACCGGTCGGTTCCTGCCCGAAGACCCCAAAGGGCGTTCAACTGTGCTGCAATGGCTGATGCTGCAAATGTCCGGGATTGGCCCGATGATGGGACAGGCTGTTGTCTTTCTCAACTATTTTGACGAAACCCTGCCCTCGGTCATCCGGCGTTACAAAAACGAAAGCCGGCGTCTGCTCGAAGTCCTCGACAAACGGCTGGGCGAAGCGGAATATCTGGCCGGGGATTATTCCATCGCTGACATGGCCACCTTTCCCTGGGTCGCCCGTCACGAGATGATCGGCCTGTCCACCGATGATTTGCCAAACCTCGCACGCTGGCTGGAACAGGTTGGTGCGCGCCCGGCCGTCATGCATGGCATGGAACTGCCCCCCATGCTGCCGGACGAAGAGCGCATAAAAAGAGCCAGAGAGATTTTGGTCAGGTAGTTGCCCCTGCGGCACCGCGCGAGCTTTGGAGTGAGCAAAGAGGAAAGCCCCACACGCTCCCCGGGACAAGCGATAGCGTCGCGCCGGGGTCCAGGTCATAAACTCATAAACAGGGTCGAGAATGGTGCCAAAAGCGCAGAAATACGAGGTTAAAATGATCGCCGCGCGTACTTTTGTACGAGCAAGATCATTTTGGCCGCGGATTGCAGCGCTTTTGGCATCCTGCGGACAGGGCAGATTTGCTCCCCCGCCGTGTTGCAAGCTCTTGAAAACCACAAGGTTTCCTGCGAACTTGCGCCTTGCGGGAAAACAAATCTGCTCCTGCCATTTCGATCCTGTTTATGAGTTTATGACCTAGGGCCGCAAGTGATATGCGATTGTTCCAGTTCACTTTTTCAACACACTCCCGTCGATCTGCTCTGGATCCCGGATCAGCGCTATCGCTTGTCCGGGAAGCAAAACAGCCGGAGGGACAGAAAAAGGTGAGTCAACCATTTCACTTTTTGATATAATATCAGGGAGCATAAAGCGCCGGACACCCGTCGATGATGATCAAATCACAAAACTGGCAATCAGTTCATCATTGGTAATATCTTCATAGTGGATACCGGCCTCTTTCATATTCTTTTCCAGAGTCTTGAAATTATTGGCCTCTTTTGTTTCCACGCCGAGCAGTATGGAACCGAAATTGCGGGCCGATTTTTTCAGATATTCGAAACGGGCCACATCATCATCGGGGCCAAACAGGGCCAGAAAATCCCGCAGCGCACCCGGGCGTTGTGGCAGGCGAATGATGAAATATTTTTTGAGACCTGCCGCTTTCATGGCCCGTTCCTTGACCTCCGGCAGGCGATCAAAATCAAAATTGCCACCTGATGTCACGCAAACAATCTTTTTGCCCTCCAGTTCTTCCGGCCTGAAGGTCCGCAGTGCCTCGACCGCAAGAGCGCCAGCGGGTTCAAGAACAATCCCCTCGTGATTGAGCATTTGCACGATGGTCTCGCACAAACTGTCCTCGCTGATCAGCCGGACCTGTTCGGGATCCAGCTTTTTGAGACGCTCGAAGTTCAGCGCCCCCACCTGCGCCACGGCCGCGCCATCGACAAAACTGTCAATCTTGTTAAGTTTCACCCGCTTGCCCGCTTCGAGAGATCGCTTCAGACTGGGCGCCCCCTGCGGTTCCACATAGACCTTTTGCGTCGTCGGTGACATCTCGTCAAAAACCTGCGTGACACCGGCTGAAAGGCCCCCGCCCCCCACCGGCATGATCAACAGGTCGATAAAGCCGTCACTCTGAAAAGCCTGGGAAATCATTTCCATACCGACACTGGCCTGTCCCTCGATAATATCGGGATGATCAAAGGGCGGCACCAGTTTTGCCCCCTTGTCCCTCGCATAATCGATCGCCGCCTGGTTGCTCTCGTCGAAAATATCCCCCACCAGCTCGATGTTGACACGCTCGCCGCCAAAAATGCGGGTCTTGTCTATTTTTTGCTGTGGTGTTGTGACCGGCATGAAAACAACCCCGTCAACACTGAATTTTTTACAGGCAAAGGCAAAGCCCTGGGCGTGATTGCCCGCCGAGGAACAGACAAATTTTTTCTGTTGCGGATCCGTCAGAAGCGCCTTGCGGAAAAAATTGTAGGCCCCGCGCAATTTATAGCTGCGCACCGGCGTCAGATCCTCGCGCTTGAGATAGATCTCCGCCTTGTAGCGGTCAGACAAAAAGGCGTTATATTGCAGGGGTGTTGGCTCCAGCACATCACGCAGGGCCCGGGTGGCCGTTTCCACAGCCTCCAGATAGCCGGATTTTTTTGATTTGCTCATGTCGTGACTTATTGCGCAAAATGCAGGTAGCAGCAAGTATCTAAAGCGGCTTTTGCCAGAATTCCGCAGGCCCCGAGGCGGGATCAAGAACATACGGGGCAAAACCGGCCTTTGAATATACTTTTTTCGCTATATTGTTGGCTGCCAGAACTTCCAGTGTCAGCTTGCAACACCCTCTTGCAATGGCTTCCTGCTCGGCCTGCACGAGCAATTTATCGGCGATTTTGCGACCGCGATATTCGGGACGGACGATGACGTCATGAATATTCATCAGGGGTTTGCAGGAGAAGGTTGAGAAACCCTCCATGCAGGTAATCAGGCCCGCAGCTTGCCCCTCGACATAGGCGATAAATGAAACACAGCCAGGCCTTTGCGCCAGAGCCCCTGGCAATTCTGCCCTGACTCCTGGTGAAAGATCCTTGCCGCCCCCCATAGGGTCAAGTGCATACTGACTCATCAGTGATATAAAATCGGCGGCCTGTACCGGATCTTCGAAATCCACCCTGACAATTTGCATTTTCCCCTCACGAATTCTTTCTCGCCTGTTTTGTCAAACCTGCAACAGAACGACGAACCTCGCGATCAAAAGGGACTGTCAGATCGGCATGACATCCGGGACAATAATCCCATATGACCGGCGAGGTGTAACCGCTCCGGATATGACCGTCGTGCTTTTTGACAAGAACAGGATGCCCGCAATAGGGGCATTTGATCCGCAACCTGTAAATCACCGCCAATGTAACCAGGACAAGCCCCAGCCACATGACGGCATCCCCGAAGATCATGCCCGATATAACGGACAGGGGAAGGCCGACAATCACAAATATGATCGTATAGTCGCGCTCCTGCCTCAACACCTCGATTACACTTTTCATAGCCGGGTTCCCTCCCTGTCCCGTCAAAAATTCGGGCATTTCATCGTCACAACGCCAGCGGGATAGGAACGATTTGTGGCTGAAAAGTGTTCGAAGAGCCGACAGATTGACACGGTGTGGACATTATTCAACGCAGATTGTCGATCAGGCGCTGCATCTTTTTCGGCAGGGGGCTCTCGAAACGCATCTCCCTGCCGGTGATCGGATGCGCGAATCCAAGCTCTGCCGCATGCAGCGCCTGGCGGTTCAGTCTGGTGAGCGCATGGCGGGCAGGTTCCGGCAGATTGCGGGCACTGGCTCTGAACCCGGCACCATAAACATCATCCCCCAGCAGCGGATGATGAATATGAGCCATATGCACCCGGATCTGATGGGTGCGCCCGGTTTCCAGGCGGCAACGCACCAGGCCGACCCTGACCATGCCATCCGTATCGAAATATTTTTCCAGCAACTCATAGTGAGTAATGGCAAACTTGCCCCGTCCCTGCTCCGCCTGCCTCTCCGACACAACAGCGATTTTCTGACGATTGTGCGGGGAACGGGCCAGCGGTGCGTTGATGGTGCCGGTTGTCCGGGCAGGTGCCCCCCAGACCAGCGCCAGATAGGCGCGCGTCAGCGGGCCGGTGCGACCGTGATCGGCAAATTGCGCCGACAGCCCCGCATGGGCCCGGTCATTCTTGGCCACTACCAGCAGGCCGCTGGTCTCCTTGTCGAGACGATGCACGATGCCGGGGCGACGCACGCCGCCGATCCCCGACAGACTGTCACCACAATGAAACAGCAGCGCATTGACCAGCGTTCGGTTCCAGTTTCCGGCGGCGGGATGCACCACCATGCCCGCCGGTTTGTCAACAACGATCAGATGTTCGTCCTCATGGACCACATCAAGAGGGATATTCTCGGCTTTGGGAATCGCGTCCTCGACCTCGGGGATTGTTAACGCGAACTGCTCGCCGCATTTGACCCGATGGTTCGGCTCGACTAGTGTGGCCCCTTTGAAACTGACCTGCCCCTCCTTGATCAGGGTTTTGAGACGCGAACGACTCATACCCTCGATATGAGCGGCCAGAAAGCGGTCGAGACGCTCGTTTTCGTCCTCTTTCCGGGCAGTCAGTATGTGATTTCGGGCGAAAGGCGAACCCATATGAACTCCATTCATGACCGGATTGAACCGCTTGACGATGATGATGAAGATGCGCCCATTCCCGGCACTGTGCTGAACCGTCGTCAGGCGCGCCTGCTCAAATATGTGGTCATATTTCTCGGGCTGCTGCTGGTGGCCGGCTTCGCCCTGCTGATTGGTATCATTGCCTGGCGCGCTTCGCAACCCGGCAAGACCTCTCCGCCGATCGTTCCCGCCGGTGTTGTCGTTCCTCAAGCCGATATGCAAGGCACGGTGTCCCCTTCCGGCACCGCACATCTCGCCCGACAGGCGCGAAAATATTTTGAAGGTCGCATTGCCCGGGATGCACGGCTGCTTGACAGCACCGCCAATGGTAACCGGCTTGTCCTGACACTGCAAAAGCCCGATGGCGATCTGCAACTCGTGATGATTGACCTTGCGCACTGGCAGATCACCGGCACGGCACTGCTCAAACAGCAATAGCCGGAATCCGATTCAAAGCCCTTCCTTTCGCTTTATTTATCCGTCTATACTTGCCGACAACAGAAAAGCAAACTATTCTTTCAGGATAACAAAACAGGGAAGGAATTGAAAAATGAAAATCATTAAATATCTTGCTGTTTTCATATTGTCTTCAGTGATACTTGCGGGGAGCGCCCTTGCAGAAGGGGTCACGCACAAAATTGCCGTTCATGTGGACCATAACAACAAAAAAACCATGAACATCGCCCTCAACAATATTCAGAACCTGACAAAATATTACAAGTCAAAGGGCGACAAGGTCATTGTCGAAGTTGTCGCCTATGGTCCCGGGCTGCATATGCTGCGCGCCGATACCAGCCCGGTCACAGACCGCATCGAAACCATGAGTCTGGCCATACCGAATCTGAAATTCTCCGCCTGCGGCAATACCCGCCGCAAAATGAGCAAAAAGAGCGGAAAACCGGTCAAATTGCTGAGCGAGGCCAAAGTGGTGCCCTCGGGCGTCGTGCGCCTGATCGAATTGCAGGAACAGGGCTACAGCTATATCAAACCCTGAAGCCTGCCGGACAATCGCATGAAAATACGCATGTTTTCGTCACTTTGGGTATCCTCCCCGCCTCGATATTCCGCTTCCCGGACAAGCGATAGCGCTGATCCGGGATCCAGAGCAAATCGACGGGAGTGTGTTGAAAAAATGAACAGAAACAAAAGCATATCACTTGCAGCCCTGGACCCCGGCTCTGCGCTGCGCTTGTCCGGGGAGCAATGCCGTTTACGAACCTGACCGAAATACAAAGGCCAGGCTTTTTGCGTTCCGGTATTATACGCCCCGGGATGATACCAGCCGCCCCTGACAATCAGAAAAAATCACCTGGTTGAAATTCCCCGGCATATTCCAGTTCGATGGCGCCGGTCATCATGATGTGATCATCGCTTTCGCGCCATTCCATCTGCAAAGGGCCCCCTGGCAGATTGATGCGGGCCTTGCGTTTGGTATGGCCACGACGTACCGCGCAGACAATCGTTGCGCAGGCAGCAGTTCCACAGGCCCTTGTCAGCCCGGCGCCTCGTTCCCAGACGCGGATGGTGATTTCGTTTTCGCTATCCACGCGGGCAAGGGTAATATTGGCGCGCTCGGGGAACATGATATGATTTTCCAGAAACGGTCCGACCTGGGCAAGATCATGGGCATCGGGATCATCGACCCAGAAAACACAATGCGGATTGCCGACATTGACCACACAGGGGCTGTGCAACACCGGTGCATCTATGGGACCAATCTGCAATTCAATCTGGCTGGTGTCATGGAATTCCTCGGCCAGCGGGATGTCCTGCCACCCGAGACGCGGGACGCCCATATCCACCGATATATCACCGGAAGGCAGCACCGTTGCCACAAGCAGCCCGGCATTGGTTTCTATAGTATTCGTGGCGCGTCCGGTTTCCTGACTGATCAGCCAGCCGACGCAGCGCGTAGCGTTGCCACAGGCATCCACTTCGCCTCCTTTGGCATTATAGATCATCATGAAGATATCCGCCCGGTCGGAATGTTCGAGCAGGATAAGCTGATCACAGCCGATGCCTGTCTCACGATCGGCAATCGCCCGAACCATCCGGTCATTCATTTCCACAAGACGCGCCGACCTGTCCGGCAGTCGATTGTCAATAATGACAAAATCATTGCCAAGACCGTTCATCTTCAAAAAGGGTACGGGGCTGCTATTGCTCATGCTGCCTTGATAGGCTGTGTGGCACAAATATGCAATTCCCGTTCGCATGGCGAGACGCGATTACTTGCCCCACAGGTCAACCTTCTTGCCTTCCTTGCGCATCCGGTCTCCTTTTTCCTGGACAAAACGCTGAAAAGGCAGTTCGCCGGTACGGCCCGAGCGCACATATTCATAGGCCGCCAGAAAATGAAACGGCTTGAAGTAGCCCGGCATGCGAAACACCTCGGCCCGGTCTCCGGACTTGCCCAAAACCTTCCCGGGATCCCCGGGAAAGAAGTTCGTAGTCGGGGTAAAATTAACCCGCCAGCGCTGTGCCAGTTCACGCTCGCCCATCTCCTTGCCGTCAAAATCGGTGACCTTGCGCGGCCCCCACAAATCGAGTTGCAAAATGGCGAAATTGGCCTTGATATAATCGCGGATTTCCGGATTGGCAAAATTGACCCGGTGCATCTCGCGACAATAGGGGCAACCGCGTTGCTCCCACAACACCACAAAATTTTTGCCTGCTTCAGCTGCTTCCTTTATATCATCGCGCAGATCAAGAAAACTCTCGACAAACCAGTCCTGATGATAGAGGCCATCATCCCCGACCTCGGGCTCTGTTTCTGCGGCTTCAATCCGGCTTGTTCCGGCAGCACCGGCCAGTGCCAGCGCCCCGGCACCGCCCAGCAATTTACGACGAGTGATATTCATATTCTGCTCCCTGCATGACCACGCAAATAAATTTTCAACTGTCATTGCCAGGGAGTATAGCACAATCGTGCGGCAAAGCACGACACAAGCTGTTGATCAGGCCGTAAACTCATGGCCTATTTGAAAAACCGGCTTTTCGACCTCAGCGCCTCGCGAATCCGCTGTTTTTCCTCAAGGGCCGCCTGAATCGGTCCCTTGTGCCCGCCAGGAGGAGGCACAGCAGCAACCGGTTCGGGCACAGGCAATTCTGTCTCAACCGGTTGCACATCAACATCCTGGAGGACCGGCGTTTCCGGCACCGGGACGGCAACCCTTTCCCCGGTCATCACCGGACGGGAGGCCGCTACAGTCTCTTCCAGAGGCAGGACCCGGGCCGGTCTGTCACTGTCCGATCCGTCTCCCGTTGGTGTTCCCGCAGCACGCCAGCGGCGCACCACACTTTCAAGGAAATCGGTATTGTCGTCAATCACCTCGCGCCAGCTCTCGGTGAATTTCGCCGTTGAACTGCGTGGCAAAAATTCCTCCTTGAGACGATCAAAGCGCATGCGCACCGGCAGAGTCACCCCGTCACCAAAAACGATACATTCGCCTGTCCCCAGCGAGGGCAAAAATTCCAGCAGAGAACTGGCCGCATCGGAAATCGCCGACAGAACAATTTTCTGGTCGATATCATTGGCCATGCGCATGACAAACAGTGTATTGCACTGCGAGAGAATGGTCGAATCCAGTTCCGAAGGCCGCTGCGAGATAACCCCCAGAGACACGCCGTATTTACGCCCTTCCTTGGCAATTTTGGCCAGCGAGCGCTTTGTCGGCTCAAAGCCCAGACTGCTGTCAGCCGGAATATAGCGATGCGCTTCCTCGCAAACAATGGTCACCGGCACCTTGCCCCCGCTCCAGAGAGCAAAGTCAAAGGCCATGCGGGCAATGACCGATACCGCAACATTGATGACTTCGCTGGGCAGCCCGGTCATTTCGATAATGGTGATGGGGCGACCATCGACCGGAATACGGAACAGGCGTCCGAGAATTGCCGCCATCTGATCCTGCACCGTCGTTGAGCCGAACATAAAGGCATAGCGCACATCCGAGGTCACAGCTTCGATACGAGCTTTCAGCGCCTTGTAGGGACCAATGGAGTTTTTCATATCCAGGCGGCCCATATGCTCGTTGAGCAGATCCATAATATCGGAAATCCGGTAAGGCAGAGGGGCATCAACCGAGAAATTGGCATTGTCACTGTTGCGCACCGACAGACGCCCCGCCCCGCGTTTGCCATTTGCATAGCGCGCCTTGGCCATCGGGATAAGATCGGCCAGAATCTCTATTTCACGCGCCTTGCCCTTGCGATCGCCGACCAGAACCTCGACAATTTCCTCAAAGGTCAGAAACCAGAATGGCAATTGCAGTTCATTGACCGAAATCACTTCGGCCATATTGCCAAAACATTTGGTATATTCGTTATGCGGATCGATCAGCACAATATGGCCTTCGGGATTCTTGACGAGAATCTGCCGCAGCAAAAGCGCCGTCGAGCAGCTTTTGCCGGTGCCGGTTGATCCCAGCACGGCAAAATGCTTGCCGAGCATTTCATTGACCTTGACGATTGC
Organism: Hyphomicrobiales bacterium; assembly: GCA_027069645.1. Classification (GTDB taxonomy): domain Bacteria; phylum Pseudomonadota; class Alphaproteobacteria; order Rhizobiales; family JAKIUO01; genus JAKIUO01. Next base: position 8,203 of record JALXEI010000176.1, on the reverse strand, counting down.
GTTAATGCTCTGATCCTGATGGATCTTGCCAATCGTGATGGTTTCCTCATTGTCCCAGCTATAGGCTTTTTGCAGCTCTTCATGAGAGCATTTGTAGATCAGATCTCCAAGCCCCGGATAGGCCATGACACCACGCCGGAAGTTTTGCGGCACGCCGTTCTCGTCCTTGAACAGTTCGCCGACCAGTTCGATTTCGGCAATCCACAATTCCTCTTCACCGTCCTGTTCTGTCGGGGCCGGTGCGCTCAGCGCGGAAACCAGACACAACACCACGGAAATGGGCGTATCAACTTTCAGCAGGGTGCCCATCTCGGGTTGCAACGCCTTGCGTTCCTCATCACCGCCAGGCGGGTGAAAAACAAGTGCGATGGCCTGAGAGCCGGTCACCGAGACGATCCGGCCGACAGCCGGTCCCCGGGTCACATCTTCAACCGGTATCGTATTATGAGTTTCTTCCCTTACCATATCCATGATCGTGCACTTCCCCGAATTCCTGTCATTCCGATTGTATTGCAGGGCCGTTCATTCACCGCCCTGAAACCGCGCTACTCAGGCCGCCACCTGTTCGGATGGCCTGGCTTTTACATCCTCGACCCTGACCGGCAGTAGTGTCGCGACAACTGTCCCCCGCCCCTTGTCACTTGAAATTTCCAAAGTCCCGCCATGTTGCTCGACGAGTCCCCTGGCAATAGCCAGTCCCAGCCCGGTACCTTCCCGGGAGCGTGACAGCTCATTGTTCACCTGACCGAAGGGACTAAGGGCAAGTTCGATCTCGCCCGGCTCCATGCCAATACCGGTATCGCCAACGGTGACCAGCACCTTGTTGCCTTTGAAAGATTTGACTTCCACAGAGACGCATCCCCCGGCGGGGGTAAACTTCACCGCATTCGACAAAAGATTGGTATATACCTGTTTCAGCCGTACCGGGTCACCTCGAATAACGGGCAGGTCCGGCTCAAAGTGCTGCTTGAGGGCAATTTCGGCCTCTGCCGCGCGAACCTCGATAAATTTCATCGCCGAACCGATAATCTCGCCAATCGATACATCCTGCACATCAAGCATGGTCGTGCCGCTCTCGATCTTGGAGATATTGAGAATGGAATTGACCACCGATAAAAGGTGATCCGCCGCATCATGAATATAACCGGCAAATTCAACCACCTGTTCCGGTCTGACCTCGTTTTCCCCGGCTTTTTGCAAGATTTTTGAGAAGCCGAGAATGGCATTGAGAGGCGTGCGCAATTCATGGCTCATATTGGCAATGAAAGCCGATTTCATTCTGCTGGCCTGTTCCGCCTCCACCCGTGCTGCCTTTTCAGCAATTCGGGCGCGACGGTGCGAGAGTGCATTGCCCAGATTCTGGCTGTAGCTTGAAAGAGCGCTGTTCTGCCCGCCCTTTGAAAATCGCGATCCCATGAGCAAATATCCGTCACTGGCGTCCCTGATAAATTCAATTTGTACAAGTCGGATGTAAACAGGGCCTTAATCGATGTATCGCAGCGAGATATTTATGCATCACTTTTATCTTGCACCATGCTCTCAAATGCCCCAGACTAAAGGAAACTCGAGGGGTGCCCTGTCAGTGATCGACAACAGCTTTTACGCTTTTGCGATCCGGGCTGAGATGTCCTTGCAACAGACAAACCCTTGGAACCTGATCCGGATCATGCCGGCGAAGGGACGAGATTCCGTTGATATTCGGCTGGTAAATTGGCCAATGCGAATCTGCCTCCCCTTCCCCGCTCTTCCTTGTGAATCACGGTTCGGAAAACGCAACAACAAAACCACGGGAAGTCGGACGAAATGAATATCAAGGACAACGCCCCCCAAACACCGGAAGTCACGACCGGCCCCCTGCCCGCCAGCCGAAAAATCTATTCGTCCCCTGATGGCCATGATGATCTGAAAGTGCCGTTCCGCGAAATCACCCTGACCGGCGATGAACCAAACCTGCGTGTCTATGATCCTTCTGGCCCTTATAGCGAAGAAGGCTATGTCGCAGATGTAGAAAAAGGTCTGTCCCGCCTGCGCACTGCGTGGATCATGGAGCGCGGCGGCGTCGAAGCCTATGAGGGCCGGGAAATCAGACCCGAAGACAATGGCAATGTCACAGGCGACCGGTTGGCTCGCGCCTTTCCCGTTCATCACCAGCCCTTGCGCGGCACCGGCGACAAGCCCGTGACGCAATATGAATTCGCCAAAGCCGGCATCATCACCAAAGAGATGATCTATGTGGCGCACCGCGAAAATATCGGCCTTGCCAAAGCCCGCAAGGATGCCGAAGAGCGGATTGCTGCCGGAGAAAGTTTCGGCGCAGAACTGCCTGCCTTTGTCACACCCGAATTTGTCCGCGACGAAATCGCTCGTGGCCGCGCCATCATCCCGGCCAATATCAATCACCCCGAAGCCGAACCGATGATCATCGGCCGCAATTTTCTCGTCAAGGTCAATGCCAATATCGGCAACAGCGCTATCACCTCCTCGGTCGAGGAAGAAGTGGACAAGATGGTCTGGGCCACCCGCTGGGGCACGGATACGGTGATGGACCTTTCAACGGGCCGCAATATTCACAACACCCGCGAATGGATTATCCGCAATTCCCCCGTTCCCATTGGCACCGTGCCGATCTATCAGGCGCTGGAAAAATGCGACGGCGATCCGGTCAAACTGACCTGGGAAATCTTCCGCGACACCCTGATCGAGCAGGCCGAACAGGGCGTTGACTATTTCACCATCCATGCCGGTGTCCGCCTTTCCTATGTGCCGCTGACCGCCAAACGCATGACCGGCATTGTCTCACGCGGTGGCTCCATCATGGCCAAATGGTGCCTGCATCATCACCGCGAGAGCTTCCTCTATACTCATTTCGACGAAATCTGCGACCTCATGCGCTCTTATGATGTGAGCTTTTCGCTGGGCGATGGTCTGCGCCCCGGCTCCATTTATGACGCCAATGACGCCGCGCAGTTTGCCGAACTCGAAACCCTTGGCGAGCTGACAAAAATCGCGTGGGACAAGGGCTGTCAGGTGATGATCGAAGGACCGGGACATGTGCCCATGCACAAGATCAAGGTCAATATGGACAAGCAGTTGAAGGAATGCCACGAAGCCCCCTTCTACACGCTTGGCCCCCTCACCACCGATATCGCGCCGGGCTATGATCATATCACCTCGGCCATTGGCGCAGCGATGATCGGCTGGTTCGGCACAAGCATGTTGTGCTATGTGACGCCCAAGGAACATCTCGGCCTGCCCAATCGCGATGATGTCAAGGTCGGCGTTATCACCTACAAACTCGCCGCCCACGCGGCCGACCTTGCCAAGGGCCACCCCGGCGCACAAGCCTGGGATGACGCCATGAGCAAGGCGCGTTTCGAGTTTCGCTGGGAGGACCAGTTCCACCTCGCCCTCGACCCTGAAACCGCCGTCAGATATCACGACGAAACCCTGCCCAAACAGTCGGCCAAGGTCGCCCATTTCTGCTCCATGTGCGGGCCAAAATTTTGCAGCATGAAAATAACACAGGATGTCAGGGACTACGCCGACAGGCTCAACGAAAAACAGGACGGCATGGCTGAAATGGCCGGAAAATTCAGGCAACTGGGCGACGAGATTTATATCGATGAGGAAAAGCTGGCGGCAGAGAAAAAGAGCAATGGGGAGCTGTAAAAGGAATGACCTCGCCGGTCAGGAAGCTTGTGCAGCTGGCAGCAGGGAATAATCCCCTGCACCCAGTTAAAAAATGAAACCCTCCAGAAGACAGCATACTGAAAAGTAAAAGAAAGAAAAAGGCGTATGGCAAATACAAGCATTATGAAAACAGCTGAGAACTACGTCCTTTTGGAGGCATTACCCAAATTATTCAGTGGGCATCTTTTTCAGGAAGCCAGTCCTGCGTTAATTTGGGGTGGGAGATTTGATTTCGATGCCGTATCTCAGGATGGGACTATTGTAGGACTTATCTCAACCAGCACTCTAAAAACAAGCGGAGGAAATTACGGCTCAGGTAAAGTGAATAAAATCCTGAAAGATTGTCTCTACCTTTTATATGTAGAGGGAGCCAGAAAGCGCTTTCTGGCATTCACAGAAACTTGTATGAAGCATGAATTTGAAACGATGAAGGAAAAAGGTCGTTTTCCACCTGAAATCCAACTTATTCATACTCCGCTACCGTCAGATCTGAATAAAAAAGTAAAAGCTGTAAGACAAAAAGCCAGTGATGAAGTGTCACCTCGATAACTACTTCTAATAGAATAGCAAACAAAATGCCTGAAATCAGTCAGTTCCTTGGCATATCCATATACATCTATTTTCTCGATCACCCTCCCCCGCATTTTCATGCTATATATGGCGAGTATGAAATCAAGGTGGAGATTGACAGCGGTGTCGTCATGGGACGTTTCCCCCGTCGAGCCCTGAAATCGGTGCTGGAATGGCATGAACTGCACCAGGAAGAATTGCTAGAAATCTGGCGACGGGCTGAACAGGGACTTCCACTCGAAAAAATCGAACCTTTGGAGTAAACTATGTTTCCACATGTCATAAAAGCCCGACACATAAAAGAGCATCGGGTCTGGCTTGTATTTGATGATGGCCTTGAAGGCGAACTGGATCTGAAGGGGGATCTGAGAGGTCCCGTTTTCGAACCACTGAGAACCACAGATGAATTCGCCAGGTTCAAACTGGACGAAAAATCCGGGACACTTGTCTGGCCCAATGGCGCCGACATCGCCCCGGAATTTCTACACAACAGGTTGGCAATGGCAGTTGCAGCAGTTGAATAGGCCAACCTTTGACAGCCGGGGTGCCTACCGATGGCTGAGGAAAAGCTGACCGCAGGGAAAAAGAGTTGTGAGACATTGTAAAAATCTGTATCTGACGCGGCGTCCCGCATATCGGGAAATACACTGTTTCGCCTTTTCACCCCTCATCAAAACGGAGGTTTCCATATGACATTTCGATCTGGCTTCTTTTCCCTGCTGGCCCTGCTGGTGACCGGCGCCGCCATGACAACCCGGCTGACTTTCCCCGATCCGGCTCTGGCCGGAGAGACTTCAATGGCGACAAAACCCTTTGTCGGACGCTGGGCCGACCGGGACAACAGCACCATCAAAATGACTGTCCGCGAAGATGGCGGCCTCTATCGCATCACCGGCGGGGATGAGGCATATGGCTATAATATTGCCTGCCTTCTCAAGGATCAACAAGCCGTGTGCACCGGAAATGGTGGCCGTCTGGAAGGCGAGAATTTTCTCTACCAGAGTACCTTCACCTTCACCGCTGACGGCCTTGCTGCCGAAACCTGGAAAGCCTTCAACAATCTGCAAACCGTTACCGGCACAACGATCTGGAAAAAACAGAAATAATACCGGAGTGCAAAAGGAATGACCTTTATATTTTTGTCAGGTTTGTAAACCACCCTGCTCCCCGGCCTTGAGCCGGGGTCCAGAGCCACAAGTGACATCCATTTGTTTTGCTTGCTCTTTCAACGAGTCCCTTGCTTGCTGCCCCTGGGTCCAGGATCTGCGCTGGCGCTTGTCCGGGAAGCGAGGAGCGGAACCTGAGCATAATACAAAGGTCAGACTTTTTACGGCCTGGTATAAGCCAACTTTTTTACACTCCGGGATCATTTCTTTAAGCAAAAACCCGGGGACCGCTCCCCGGGTTGTTCCATATAACAGACCTCAATTTCGGTTCTGTCAGCCTATTCTGCAGCACTGGCGCGCAGTTGCTCGATCCTGTCTTTCAACTGCAATTTCTGTTTCTTCAATTCATGTATCGAGATGTCATCGCTTCCCGGGTGAGCCTCTTCCTTTTCGATCCTGCGGTCCAGCTCACGGTGTTTCTCAGCCAGCTCATCGAGATGTGCCTCAAGCGACATGTGCGATCCTCCATCTGGTTATTATTGCCAACACTCTATTGTTGCAGATTGAACACTGCTTGTCTAATGTGTTTTTTACGTAGGGGGCGGAAGAAATCCGCTCGAATTCACCCACAGGATTTTCATCCGCTGTTTTGATCATATGGTGACCCCGGCTACAAACTGATTTATCAGGAAAATGATCCTCACCCCGTCCGTCATGCCCCCTGCACCGGCAATAATCGCCGTGATCCGCTTGTTTGCAGATGCAAACCGGGGTAAAAAAACAGAACGGGTTGAATCATGGAAAAGACCGGTTTTGTATTCCGTCATCACTTTCAGGTTACACAGCCATGAGACCGGATGTGACGCCAGATACTCTTGAAGGAGATTCAAATGGATCGCGAGGATGATCAGGAACTGCGCCAGTCCCTTGCCGCACTCAAACTCGAACACCGACGCCTTGACGAGGAAATTCGCCAGTTACAGGAAGCGGTAGAGTCCGACCAGCTCAAGGTCTCGCGCATGAAAAAACAGAAACTCGCGCTCAAGGACGAGATCCGCCAGCTCGAAGATCGGCTGATGCCCGATATCATCGCCTGAGCTCCTGCCTGCTCCGCCCCCTTGCCATCCCCCTTTCATTGCATTAGGCCGTAAACTCATTAACAGGATCGAAATGGCAGGAGCAGATTTGTTTTCCCGTAAAGCGCAAGTTCGCAGGAAACCTTCCGTTTTCAAGCACTTGCAACGCAGTGGGGGAGCAAATATCCCCTGTCCGCAAGATGCCAAAAGCGCGGCGATCATTTTAACCTCGTATTTTTACGCTTTTGACACCATTCTTGATCCTGTTTATGAGTTTACGGCCCAGTTTGCCTTTTTGGCCATGAACGAGAGGAAAGAGTGCCAATGAGCAGCACATCTCCCCGGGTTGGTGTTATTATGGGCAGTCAGTCCGACTGGCCCACCATGCAGCATGCCAGTGACGTTCTGACAGAACTCGGTATCATGCATGAAAAACGCATCGTTTCCGCCCACCGAACTCCCGAACGCCTCTATGACTATGCCCGAAAAGCCCGTGACAGGGGCCTGAAGGTCATCATCGCCGGGGCTGGCGGAGCCGCGCACCTGCCGGGAATGATTGCCGCCCTGACAGAATTGCCGGTGCTCGGCGTCCCCGTCAAAAGCCGCGCCCTGTCGGGCCAGGACAGCCTGCTGTCGATCGTCCAGATGCCCGCCGGTGTTGCCGTTGGAACCCTCGCGATTGGCAAAGCCGGGGCGACCAATGCCGGATTGCTGGCCGCCCAGATCCTTGCCACAAGCGACGAGGACCTGATGCACCGCCTCGAAAAATGGCGTGCCGCCCGCTCCGAAGCCGTGGCAGATATTCCGGATGACACGAAATCATGAACAGTGCCCCTGCTTCCGCCCACGTCACCTCGCTTCCGCGCTCTCCCCTGCCCCCGTGCTCCACAATCGGCATCCTCGGAGGGGGACAGCTTGGACGCATGCTGTCCCTTGCCGCCGCACGCCTCGGGCTGCATACCCGTATCTGCTGCCCTGGCGGGGACACTCCGGCCATTGAAGTGGCGCAAAATCATACTATCGCCGCCTGGGACAATGAGGGAGCCCTGCAAGACTTTGCCCGGGCTTGCGATGTCATAACCTTCGAATTTGAAAATATCCCTCTGGCAACCATCGACGCTGTTGCCGCAATAACCCCGCTGGTCCCCGGACGCCGGGCACTGGAAATTGCCCAGGATCGCGGTCTGGAAAAACAGTTCCTCGCCGATCTCGGCATTGCCATTGCCGACTGGTGGCCGGTAAACAACGTTGATGATCTGCGCAAGGGGCTGGCCGCGCTGGGAGATAACGGGCTCCTTAAAACCAGGCGCCTCGGCTATGACGGCAAGGGACAGATTGCTGTCACAGCAAAATCGGACCCGGTGGAAATTTTTGCAGGCATTGGCGAGCAACCGGCCATTCTTGAGCGCCTTGTGCCCTTTGAATCAGAGATCTCGGTCATTCTGGTGCGCGATGGCAGGGGCGATATTCGCTGCTATGATGTTCCCGACAATCATCATGAAGGCGGAATTTTGAAACGATCCGGCGTTCCCTCCGGTCTGCCTGCCCACCTTGAGAACGAAGCGAAGGATACAGCCGCAAAAATCGCTATGGCGCTGGATTATACCGGTACGCTCGCCGTCGAGTTTTTTATCACCCGTGGCGATAGCGGCCCGTCTCTGCGGGTCAATGAATTTGCGCCGCGGGTCCACAATAGCGGCCACTGGACCCTTGATGCCTGTGTCTGTGACCAGTTCGAGAACCATATCAGGGCCATAGCAG
>JALXEI010000175.1 GCA_027069645.1 Hyphomicrobiales bacterium | reverse complement strand
ATGAGACGGTTGGGGGAGATAGCCAGAGGCCTTGACCCTTCAGAAGAGGCCAGACGCAGCAAGAATATCCCGACAGTTGCCGCCCTTGCTGATGAATTCATGGCCCGGCACATCAAGGCGAAACTCAAGCCCAAGACGGTCAGGCATTATCATTCTCTGATCGAAACCTACATCAAGCCGATGATCGGCAAATATCGCGCAGATGAGTTGACAAACTCACAGGTAGAAACCTTTCACAACGGACTGTCCCAAACACCCTTTCAAGCCAACAGGGCGCTGGCTGTGTTGAGCAAGATGTTCTCATGGGCAGAAAAGCACGGACATCGGGCCAAGGGCTCCAACCCGGTCAAGGGCATAGAACGCTTCCCGGAACAGGCCCGCGATCGTTTCTTGAACGACGAAGAATTGTTGCGGGTTGGGGGTGCCATTGATGAACTTGAGAAAGAAGACCTTGTCAGCCCTTTTGCCCTGTCAGCCATTCGCCTTTTGATATTCACAGGTTGCCGGGTCAGTGAAATTCTGACTCTCAAATGGCAGGATGTGGCGCTTGACAGGGGCTTGCTGTTGCTGCCCGACAGCAAGACCGGGCGCAAGGTCATTCATCTGAACGGGGCAGCCATTGATATTCTAAAAAACATACCTCGAATTTCAAACAATCCTTTTGTCATTGTTGGAAACAAACAGGGCCATCATTTCGAGAATATCAACAAGGTTTGGTGCAAAGTACGTGATCGGGCTGGACTGGAGGCAGGGGAAAGCGCGTCGGGGCAGCTTCAGCAGGTCCGTTTGCATGATCTTCGCCACACCTTCGCCAGCATGGCGGCAGCGGGCGGGGCTTCCCTGCCCATGATCGGCAAGCTTCTGGGCCATACACAAGCCCAGACCACGGCCCGCTATGCCCATCTGGCGGCTGATCCCTTGCGAGAGGTGAATGAAAAGGCGGGGAGCGCGATAAGCAAAGCCATGACTACAAAGGGGAAGGCGAAATGAAATTAACGCTGGGTATGGCGGTTGCCTGGATTGTCTTTGGTTACGACCCAGAGAAAAACCCGAATTTCGAGGCCATCGATCACTATGGAATATTGCGGGGGAAACCTGCCGAAGTGTCGGACGCCCTGAGCCGTATGGCGATCAGGTGCCGGGAAGGAAAGCTGGATATATTTGCTGATGTTTCGGTGATGCGCCAACTCATCAATCACGAGGAAATCCGGGAATTGGCCTATGATGCGGTCTATGCAAAGGGGTTTCCTGATGAATATGAATTGAACGAAAAAGATTCTCTTTTTTATGTTTTGCCAAAGCCCGTCAAGACTACGGATGTTCCTGTTTGCATTGCTGGCGATAGCTTTACGGCATCAGCCATGGACTGGCAGTCTGGTCGAATTGAGGGGCTGGCATATTCGGACGCCATCGAATGGCCCTCTGAAACTGAAAGGGACGGGCTTTGCCGCTATTGGCTTCAGGCTGACAATTGCATGATCGACAGCAAGGCACTGAAACGCTGTTTCCGCAACAGCAAAAAGTCTACGGGGCGTCCGCCAACCTATGACTGGGAAGAGATTTTTATCAAGCTATCCGCCAAAATCTATGAGGAAGGGTTCCCGGACAAGCAGTCCATCATTGAACAGCACATTATTGATGCCAGTGGCAATCAGGATATGGCGCAAAGCGTTGCGCGAAAGAAAGCGCAAAAGCTGTGGCGGCACAGGGGACTGTTTATTAACCAATAACGAATTGTAATTACAGACCTTTAGAGATCACACCCGGAGGTTTTTTCCCCCATATTCAGATTTGTGAAGAGCGACCATGAGGGTTGCCCTGAAAACCTGAATCGAAGGAAAAATCATGACTGAATATCTGATCGAAACCGAAGCGGCTGGTCTGCTTCACATCTCACCCAAAACACTGCAACGCTTCCGGCAGGAAGGCACTGGCCCGCGCTATTTCAAGGCGGGACGGCGTGTCCTCTATACCAGATCGGAAATTGATGGCTGGCTGCAACAGAACAGCTTTCGTTCCACATCAGAGGCTTCTCAAGCCCGGCTTGAAGGAGGTGTGCAATGAATACCGAAAACAAAAACCGAAATCCTTCTGCCCTGCAAAGAAAGGTCCCTGTGACTTCGTTCCCGACACAGACAGCACAGGACAAGGACGAAAAGGCAATCAGCCTGACCAGATTGGCCAGTGCCATCAAGAATCAAAAGGCCGACAGCAAGGCCGGGTTGCCATGGTACAAATACGCGACCTTTGGCAATCAGGTCACGCAAAAAGGCTGTCTTCGCAATGACGCCAATGTGTTGACTGTTACCGGTGTGGAATGTGACTATGATGACGGCCAGATCGGCTTTGAGGAAGCTGTCAGGCGGGTGAAAAAGTCGGGCATTGTTGCCTTGCTCTACACCACACCAAGCCATAGGGAAGAGAAACCGCGTTGGCGCGTCATGGCTCCCCTTGCTGTCCCGATTGAGGGGCAGAGACTCAAGGAAAGGCGGGCTGCCTTTGTGGCCCGTCTCAATGGCCTTTTTGACGGGATGTTGGACGGGGCGAGTTTCAACCTGTCTCAAAGCTTTTATGCTGGCAACATCAAAGGCAAGCCGCCCATCAAGGTTGAGCTTGTTGACGGTACGCAGTTCATTGACGAAGCTGCCGATCTGGACAAGACCGCCCTTGGCAAACAGCAAAAGCGGATTGTCTCCAATAAGACCGGCAAGGCCCGAACGGTCAGCAAGCGGGATGAAAGTGGCTCTGGTTTCGCGTGGCGCTTCCTGCTCGATTGCGCCAGAAAGGGGTTTTCGGACGAACAGGCCGAAGAAGCTTTGGCGCAAGACAAAGGCCCGGCGGGGGCATGGTACCGAAACGCCCCGAACATGGCGCATCAGTTTTCCCGCACATGGGAGAATGCCCAAAAAGCGGTGAAGGCCCAGCTTGACTGGCTGTTTGAACGGCTGGACATGTAGCCGGACGAACAACACATCAGACGGCTTTCCGGTGAGGCTATTGACGCCAGCGAAAACGGGGCAGCCACGCTGTTTGCAGCCCTTCATGGCGACAAATACCGCTATGACCAGAGCAATAGGTGCTGGTATGTCTGGACTGGCCAGCTCTGGCAGCCCGACAGACGCAAGAGCATTGTCAATGAATTGCGTCTGATCTGCAAGGCATTGGCCCAGACTGGCGAACGGCCAGTGGCAGCTCTACTGAGAGCCAGTGCGGTGAACGGGGCGGAACGGGTGGCGCGGTCGCTGCCGGAATTGTCAACGACCGTTGACGAATGGGACCGGGACATCTGGTTGCTGGGAACCCCGAACGGGGTTGTCGATCTGAAAACCGGTCAATTGCGTGACGGCAGACCCGAAGACCGGATCACAAAATCAACTCTGGTGGCTCCCATACCGCTGGACAGCTTCAAACCGGAACGGGACTGCCCGACATGGCTCAAATTTCTTGACGAGGCAACCGGGCATGACAGGGAGCTGATTGCGTTCCTGCAATACTGGTTCGGATATTGCCTGACCGGCAGTACACAGGAACAAAAGCTCTTGTTTGTCCACGGCCCCGGCGGCACCGGTAAAAGCACCATCATCAATGTGATAGGCGATCTTCTTGGCGACTATTGCGTGAATGTCGAGGCGGAAACCCTGAGCGAAAGCAAGTTCGACCGTCACACCACAGAACTGGCCCGTCTTGATGGTGCAAGACTGGCGCGGGTCAGTGAGGTCAAGGCAGGGCGGCGTTGGGAGCAGAAGCGTATCATTCAGCTTACCGGCGGCGACAAGGTCACGGCCCACTATATGAGGCAGGATAATTTCGAGTTCACACCTCAATTCAAACTGACCATAGCTGGCAATTCCCGCCCCGGCTTTGCCAACATGGACAGCGCCATTGAAAGGCGATTGATGATCATACCGTTTGACAGGAAGCCGAAACGCCCAGACCCATCATTGCCCGACAAGCTGAAGGCGGAAAGCCCCGGCATACTGTCATGGCTGATTGAAGGCTGTGTGTTGTGGGAGATGCTGGGCTTGCCGGAACCGCATGTGATGAAGGTCTACACGCAAGAATATACCAGCGAGCAGGATATTTTTGCCCAATGGGTCAAGGATAAATGTCAGACCGGCGACAAGCTGTCGGATGTTACGGGGGTCTTGTGGCAATCATGGTCTGACTTTGCCATTGGCCTTGGCGAAAGCCCCGGCAACAAGCGGGGTGAGTTTGCCGACCGGATGCGAGAGCATGGTTTCGCCCCGGACAGCCATTGCGGCCCCAAAAGCACACAGAGGGGCTTCAAGGGGCTTTGCCTGAAGGAACCGGCAGAACAGGAAAGCGGCTTTGAAGAGCTGTTGAGCATATAAGGCGAAGGGCTCCCATCTGCCAAAGCTTGGGGGCCTTTCAATCCGTCTTCCCCATGCGGGGCATTTTTTGTGAGCGCTTCAAATGCCCAATGGTTGGGGGGTGGGGCGGTTCGGGCGGTTTACTCTCTTTACAGTTCTCTACTGATCTTCCTGTGGGCCTATAGGAAGAAAGAAACTGCCCGAACCGCCCGAACTGCACAAAAATTCAAAAGTCTCAAATTTCAAATTGCCCCGCACCACGGGATCAGCGAGCCTGCCCCTGACAGCAATGGGGCCCGGAAGGACCCAAAGCTGTTGGGGCTCTTATTGGCTACCGCAACCGCCTAGCACTCACCGGCCATACAATCTTTCACATCTTGACAATCTTTTATAAGCTCCGCACCTTTGATAGCATCTTATGCCAGCATTATGGCTCAGTCTCTTGGCTAAAATCCCTCTTAGGCAACGCTTGTCACAAGACGTCCTATAGGCTACACATTTTTGATACTTCCTGTAATTCTTGAATTGACTTGGCCGAACTTTGGGGCGACTTCCACTACGGTTTCTGTATCGTGGTGGATATTTAACCTGCGGTGCGGGGCCTCTGTGATTGGCGGAGCGCAAACAGGCCTTGTATTTCTGCACCAACGGACCATAGGTCCCAGATGCCCCGGCGCTGCGGGCATAGTTTGCATAGGCCCGACATGCGGGCGTATTGGGAAGGGCCAACGCCCCCTTCATCCCAAAGGACATGGCGAGCAACAATAATCCAGAGACAATCAGCCCGTGTTTCATATTCATCCTGTTTTCCCCATTATTCTTTTGCTTGCACCCCAAGCGGGGCAAAACTGTTCTGGTCTGACCAAAGGACAGTATCAGCATATTTGCGGATATTCAATCTGCTCTGTGAACGTCATCTGCTTCTGGAGCGCACGGATAGTTCAACAAGGAGACTGCGCCCGGACGGTGCGAAAGAAGCCGGGGTATGTTCTGCTTTGTCCTGTTGTTGTATTTTGAATACAGCTACAGGGCTTTTTGATCACCGGGGGGTAACGAAAAATTGACAATCGTGATGGGGTGAGGTCTGATGTTTCGTCGATAATAGACGGTGTCTATGGACTTTCCATCTGCAAACCGG
>JALXEI010000174.1 GCA_027069645.1 Hyphomicrobiales bacterium | reverse complement strand
CATTTTTCTACTTTTGATCCAGCAGGGCGACCGCAGCTTATCTGCCAGGCACCGATCGTTGATTTGACTTTTCCGCCTGAAACCTGGGCTGCCGCCGGTGAAAGGCCGGGAACCACAAAAGTCATTGCGAGCAATATCAGCATGATCAGTATTTCACGACAGGGAAAGAGGGGAGTGGTGCGCATCAGCGAGCAGTCCTTTGCATGGTTGGTCAATGCCGGTGGTTCTTCATTGCAGAAGTTTGTCAATCACGGGTTCTATCTTTTGTGTGCCGGCTGTCAACAGATGTTGCGGATCCTTTTTATCCGGGGCGAAATATGTCGGGAAGTCTCGGGGAACAAATGGGCCAAAATGCGGAATACCCGTTCGGCCTGTACGCAAGGGGCAAATAAAATAGAGAAAGATCAATTCAATTTCGTTGATTTGAATCAATCACAATGTTATGAAGATGCAAAATAGGTAAAAATACGTATAATACATATGTATCTTTTTTAATCCGGAGCGTACCCGGCTGGAGGGAGTCGGGGAAATGGCGGATTGCCAGGAACAATGATAACGACAGAGGGGTTTGACGAAAGCATGAGAAACTGTTTGACAGGAGAACATCGGGTCAGGGCCCTTGCCGGTGGGGCAGGGCTGTTTTCAATGGTCACTGCTTTTCTGGCCGTGATGGTGGCGGATGCGCAGGCGCTTGCCGGCCAGCCGGAGAAATGGCAACTGGGTTTTCAGGATGCCGTGACCCCCATTGCCCACCAGATTCACTCGTTCCATAATTTTGTGCTGGTGATTATCACGCTGGTGACGCTGTTTGTGCTGGGTCTTCTCGCCTATATTATTCTGAAATTTAACGAGAAAGCCAACCCGGAGCCTTCCAAAACGTCCCATAACACCATGATCGAGGTTATCTGGACGATTGTGCCGATTCTGATTCTGCTGGTGATCGCCGTCCCGTCTTTCCGGCTGCTTTTTGCGCAATATACCTATCCAAAACCCGACCTGGTGATCAAGGCAACGGGAAATCAGTGGTACTGGTCCTATGAATATCCCGATGCAGGTGGCATGTCGTTCGATTCCCTGATGGCCCGGGATGACGACAACAAGCCTGTAAAGGGCCCCAATGGCGAACCTCGCACACTGGCTGTTGACAATTTCGTCTATGTGCCGGTCAACAGGAATGTGGAGATGCTGGTGACGGCTTCCGATGTGATCCATGCATGGACCATTCCGGCTTTTGGCGTCAAGGTGGATGCGGTTCCCGGACGTGTGCTGCGGACCTGGTTCAGGGCTGAAAAGGTGGGCACCTATTACGGGCAGTGTTCCGAACTGTGTGGCAAGGATCACGGCTATATGCCCATAGGGGTCAAGGTTGTCAGTCAGTCCGACTATGATGCCTGGCTGAAAAAGGCCAAACAGGAATTTGCGTCAGGCGAAGCGCCGTTGAAAAAGGACGGAGACACGCAACTGGCGGCTGTCAATGCTTCGGCGACACGATAAACAAGTCTCCCCTGTCTTTATCTGACAGGGGAGATGTCGCATCACAACAAATCTGTTAAAAAAATAAAGAGGGAATGAAATGGGAGCACAGGCTCACGCAGAAGATCATCACCATGATCATCCGACCGGCATCAGGCGCTGGCTGTTTTCAACCAACCACAAGGATATTGGCACGCTCTATCTGATCTTTGCCATGGTCGGTGGTATTGTCGGCGGCTTTTTGTCGATGGGCATGCGCGCCGAACTGGCCGAGCCCGGAATGCAGATTTTTTCCGATCCGCATTATTTCAATGTGTTCGTGACCGCTCATGGTCTGATCATGGTGTTTTTCATGATCATGCCCTCGCTGTTTGGCGGCTTTGGCAACTGGATTGTGCCGCTGATGATCGGTGCGCCGGATATGGCCTTTCCGCGCCTCAACAATATATCCTTCTGGCTGTTGCCACCGGCCCTGGCGCTGCTGGTGCTGTCGCTGTTTGTTGAAGGTCCTCCCGGGCTCAACGGCGCAGGGATTGGCTGGACAGCCTATGCGCCGCATTCAACCAGCGGCCATCCCGGACCGGCGGTTGACTTTGCCATTCTGTCCCTGCATCTGGCCGGGGCAAGCTCGATCCTGTCCTCGATCAATTTCATCACGACGATTTTCAACATGCGTGCGCCGGGCATGACCCTGCACAAGATGCCGCTGTTTGTCTGGTCCATTCTGGTGACAGCCTTCCTGCTGCTGTTGTCGCTGCCTGTGCTGGCCGGTGCGATCACCATGCTGCTGACCGACCGCAATTTTGGCACCACCTTCTTTGATCCTGCCGGCGGCGGTGATCCGGTGCTTTATCAGCATCTGTTCTGGTTCTTCGGTCATCCGGAGGTTTATGTCATCATTGTGCCCGGCTTCGGTCTGGTTTCCCAGGTTATTTCGACCTTTTCGAAAAAGCCGGTCTTTGGCTATCTCGGCATGGCCTATGCGATGGTGGCGATCGGTGCGGTGGGCTTTATTGTCTGGGCGCATCATATGTATACCGCCGGGCTGTCTCTGGATACACAGGCCTATTTTCTTGCAGCGACAATGGTAATCGCTGTGCCAACGGGTATCAAAATCTTCTCCTGGATTGCCACCATGTGGGGCGGATCGATCCGCTTTACGACGCCGATGCTGTTTTCCATTGGCTTTATTTTTCTGTTCACCTTCGGGGGTGTGACGGGGGTCGTTCTGGCCAATGCCGGGGTCGATCGTGTGCTGCATGATACCTACTATGTTGTGGCGCATTTCCACTATACGATGTCTATTGGCGCGCTGTTCACGCTGTTTGCCGGCTGGTATTACTGGTTCCCGAAAATGACCGGCTACATGTATAACGAGTTTCTTGGCAAGCTGCATTTCTGGCTGATGTTCATTGGTGTGAATGTCACCTTCTTCCCGCAGCATTTCTCCGGGCTGGCCGGTATGCCGCGTCGTTATGCCGATTATCCCGATGCCTATGCGGGCTGGAACCTGGTGTCCTCCATCGGGGCCTGGATTTCGGTGCTGGCAATGGCGGTGTTCTTCTATAATCTGGTGCAGTCATTCCTCGCCAAACGGGTTGCCGGAGACAATCCCTGGGGTGAAGGGGCGACAACAATGGAATGGTCGCTTTCATCGCCGCCGCCGTTCCATTGCTACGAGGAGCTGCCAAAGGTCAAATAGACCGGGGCCGTAAAGGATTTTGCCTCCCTGTCCCTTCTTCGGGGCCGGGTGGCGAGAGAACAGACTGTTTTCGAAGCGCGTTTTACAGGGAAATGAAGATGGCCGATATCGGGGTATCCCCAGGCGAAAACGGACTGAACCCGGCCCTTGGTAGCGGGGGCGAGGTTCGTGATTATTTTGCCCTGATGAAACCGCGCGTCATGTCGCTGGTGGTGTTCACCGCTCTGACGGGTATGATGGCGGCTCCCGGGGAAATCCATCCGGTGCTCGGCTTTTTGGCCCTGTTGCTGATTGCCGTGGGGGCCGGGGCATCCGGAGCGCTCAATATGTGGTATGACGCCGATATCGACGCGAGGATGCAGCGTACCATCAAGCGCCCCATTCCCATGGGACGGGTGACACGCGGGGAAGCACTGGCCTTTGGCTCGATCTTTTCCGCCGGTTCGGTGCTTTGTCTTGGCGTCATGGTCAACTGGCTGGCGGCGGGTCTGCTGGCTTTCACCATCGCCTATTACCTCTTTGTTTATACAATGGGTCTCAAGCGGCGCACTCCGCAGAATATCGTTATTGGCGGCGCGGCAGGGGCCTTTCCGCCGATGATCGGCTGGGCGACTGTAACCGGAACGGTCAGCATTGAAAGCATTGTTTTGTTTCTGATCATCTTTATGTGGACGCCGCCGCATTTCTGGGCTCTTTCGCTCTATCGCTGCGAGGATTACAGGCGCGTCAATATTCCCATGCTGCCCGTGGTCGCCGGGCCTGACGAGACACGAAAACAGATCCTGCTCTACAGCCTGCTGCTGGTGCCGATTACACTGATGCCCCTGCCGCTGGCTCTGGGGGGGCCGGTTTACACGATGGTGGCCGGCTTGCTCGGGGGACTGTTTCTGTTTTATGCCGTGCAGGTCTATCGCAATCGAACGGGAGACGAGGCCGACAGATATGCCAGAAAACTGTTTTTGTTCTCGATTTTCTATCTGTTTGCGTTGTTTTTGACCCTGCTGGTTGAGCATGCGACGCCTTTGATGATTCAGCTTTTCAGGAGCCTTTGGGCATGACGACAAATACAACAGCCCCGGAATTTACACCAATGACAAAAGAGGACAGCCGCTCAAGGGGCAAGCTGTCCCTCGTTATCGGCCTTATTCTCGGGGGGCTCGTGCTTTCCTTCTATGCGGTAACGATCGTGCGTATAAAAGACAATCTGGCCAGACGTCAGCAACTTGAGGCACAGGGAATCAAGGTTCCACCCGCGATCCCTGGTGCTCCTCGTGACAGGAAATCATCGATTGCAGGCAAGCGCCTTGCGAAGTGAAATTTTACGAGGCCTGATAACAGATGCAATGCAGGGGACACCATGCGGTGATACCTGAAAGGAGAGCGGAATGCCGGAGTTGAGACCGGACGAAAATCAACGGGAAAGGATCCGACCGGGTGGCGTGCGCAAAACGCATAACCGGTTTGTGACCTTTGGTCTTTTTGCCATTGCAGCCGGTATGCTGGGGATGGCCTATGCTGCTGTGCCACTCTATCGGATTTTTTGCCAGGTGACCGGTTATGGCGGTACCACGCAACGGGCTGCGCAGGCACCCGACAAACCGAGCGAAAAAATGATCACCGTGCGTTTTGATGCCAATGTATCGCACGATCTGGACTGGCGGTTTGTACCGGTGCAAAGAACTGTCAAAATCCATATCGGCGAGCAGAAACTGGTGTTTTACAAGGCCGAAAACAATAGCGACCACCCGATCACGGGGACCGCGACCTTCAACGTGACGCCTGCCATTGCCGGCAAGTATTTCAAGAAGATTCAATGTTTCTGCTTCACCGAACAGACGCTGGATCCGCATGAAAAAGTGGATATGTCAGTCAGCTTTTTTGTCGATCCGGGAATCCTGACAGATCCCGACAGCAGGGGCGTGAAGGAAATCACATTGTCTTATACGCTGTTCGAAAAGAAGAACGGCAGGAAAACAGCATCTGACGAATCAAAACATAATAACGGGACGCTATAGGGAAAGGCGT
Source organism: Hyphomicrobiales bacterium (assembly GCA_027069645.1). Taxonomy (GTDB): domain Bacteria; phylum Pseudomonadota; class Alphaproteobacteria; order Rhizobiales; family JAKIUO01; genus JAKIUO01. The sequence continues at coordinate 320 of JALXEI010000174.1, read as the reverse complement.
TCAGGGAAAATGAAAAGAGCCAGGTCCGGACAGAGGCGGGCCGCAAGGGAGAGGAACTGAATTCATGTCATCAGATCACAAAAACAATCACGACTATCATCTCATTGACCCGAGCCCGTGGCCAATCATGGGAGCCTTTTCGGCTTTTGTCACAGCCGTGGGGGCGATTATCTGGATGAAAAGCCTCAATGATGGCGACGGGGTTTTCGGTATAACCGGCTGGCTGCCCTTTGCTGTCGGTTTGCTGCTCGTCCTTGCAACCATGTTTGTCTGGTGGCGCGATGTTATTCATGAAGCGCAGGTGGACAAGGCTCATACGC
>JALXEI010000173.1 GCA_027069645.1 Hyphomicrobiales bacterium | reverse complement strand
GATAAACAGGAAGCACCTCGACCGCTCACCGATTTTGTCGATCACCCCCCTGCCCTGAACGACAGCACAGGTGACGGCAATTCCAAAAAGGAACTTCACCCTGCCTCCCTGATGCAAAGGCTGAAACCATTGCAACAAAATGCGCCACAAATGCTCTTTCAGGACAATATCGCACAACCGGATCGGGGTGAGCCAGGTCTGTCGCCCACAGGCCTGACAGCACCGTCTGTCAGTGTAACCGGTTCCGGCGGCAGTCAGATGCCTGCATCAGCAAACGGGAATCTGCCCACCCCGCCGGTTCCGCTCAACAATCTGGCTGTTCACATCGCCGCGCAGGCGAAGGCCGGCCATCACAAGTTCGACATTCGTCTTGACCCGCCCGAACTGGGACGCATCGATATTCGCCTTGAGATTGGCCGTGATGGTCACACCCTCACGCATCTCGCTGTCGAAAAACCCGAAACGCTTGATTTGCTGCGTCAGGACAACCGCGCACTGGAGCGCGCCCTTAACAATGCCGGTCTCGACACCCGGAATGGCAGTCTGAGCTTTTCGCTGCGTGACAATAATTCCGGACGCCAGCAATCCGGTCACAACACGCCGCCTGAACCGCAAGCAACTGATCAATATGGCAAAAATAACAACCAGCCTGCCGAGCAAGTCATCAGACGTACCATCAACATTTCAGCCGGTCTCGACATAAGCGTCTAGGCCGGAAACAGAACAAGGCAAGGAACAAGAAAATGGTAGATATCAACGGCGCCCTTCTTTCGGCCCAACAGACCATTCGAAACGGTGGACGTTCGTCCATTACCGGTCAGCAATCGGTGAAAAACAATTTCGATACTTTTTTGTCGCTTCTGACAACACAGTTGAAGAATCAGGATCCGACGAAACCGCTGGATACCAATGAATTTACCCAGCAACTGATCCAGTATTCCGACGTCGAACAACTACTGCAATCCAATCAGAAACTCGAAGCGCTGCTGAAGCTGTCATCTGTCAACACTTCCATGTCGCTGATCAATTATGTCGGCAAGGAAATCACCGGCAAGGGCAATACCACCAGCCTCCCTGCCGAGGGCTCGGCCCGTTGGGAACTGGATGTTCCTTCCGGCGTATCCGGCATGACCTATGTGGTAAAAGATTCCAACGGCAACGAGGTCTATTCGACAACGGGTTCGCCTGAAGCAGGCAGCCGCAGTTTCACCTGGGACGGCACAACCTCGTCAGGGGGAAGAGCTCCGGCCGGAAATTACAGCCTCACGGTCAACGCTACGGACGCCTCTGAAAATGCCGTTAATGTCGGCATTTCGGTAAAGGGAATCGTTGACGGCGTTGATATGTCCGGCGAGACACCGGTCCTGCTGGTCAACGGTACCGCTTTCAATATCAATGATGTCAGTCAGATCCATACAGTTCCCCGGTCGACAGGTTCATAAACAGACGCTGTTCGCTTCAACGCACGCACCGCAACAATCCGGATGCGCCGGTGCGTGCTCCGGCCTGTCATGATTTTTCCATTCCATATCAACAACCTGTATCCCGAGACAGGTTTTTATCGCTTACGGCAAGTTAATCCGTGTCCCTCGTTTCAGGGCGATACGATTTCAGAACGATTTTTGCCATCTGTTAAGGTCTGTGTTCACTCGATCTTTAAATGATCCTGCCTATAATGTGCTCTCGTAAATGAGTAACTGGTCCTGATTTTGGTAGTGAGTAACATGACCGAACAATACAGAGCGGGCGCTAAATTTGTCATTGGCCCGGATGGCAGTCCTTTGAGCATTGCAGACCTTCCTCCTGCAAATACACGTCGCTGGGTAACCCGCCGCAAGGCCGAGGTGGTCGCGGCAGTACGTGGCGGCCTTATTTCCCTTGAAGAGGCGTGCGAACGTTACCGCCTCTCGGTCGAGGAATTCCTGAGCTGGCAGCGAACGCTCAGTTCCCACGGCGTCAAGGGCCTGCGCACCACGCGCATCCAGGACATTCGTTCCCGACCTGTGATCAAATAGGGAATGTCCTGTTGCAATTTTTTTGCGAAAAAAGGCTGCGATGCCAGGTTTCGATAAATCTTTTTGTGGCAGGATCAAAACATAGCATATTCGGACGGGCCTTGTGTTTGCGTTCTCGTCCGGTTGACGGGTGATCTCTGCGTATTTTACCTCCATGTGATACGCAGAATCACCCGTTTTGCTTTTTATACCAGCGCGTATCCTCTCCTGACTTCCCCCTGCTTTCCGATTCCTCTCGGCCCGGAACCCGATCATCCCGACAGACTGAACGACAAATGCGGGCGAAGCCGTAAGCCTCCAAACGGATTTCAGCCCGGCGGCCTGTTCTCGCATACCCGGCAAAAATTTCCCCCGTTAACAGCCTGTTTACCGTTACGGCGGTAAATTTTGCCTGGAAGTCATTTCCTTCGCCAACATCCCGTTGCCGAAGCATTTCTTTGTCTCAAAAAACGGCTTGAAGTGCTCGTCCCGCGTCCCTGTTCTCAGTTGTCAAAGCACGAAAATCCGTCTTGCAGACCATTGATCGGGAACCATCGTGAACGCCATTACCGAATTCGTCAAAACACTGGGGCCAACCAGAATAGCGGCGATGGGGGCTGTTGCCGCCAGTCTCATCGGCTTTTTTATCTATCTGATGGTTCAACTGTCAGCACCGCAAATGGCTGTCCTGTTCTCGGATCTTGAGTTCGAGGACAGTCTTGGCGTCATCAAAAAGCTCGAAGGGATGAACATTCCCCACGAGGTGCGTCAGAACGGTGCTGTGATTCTGGCGCCCAAAGAACGCATCCTGCGACTGCGCATGGACCTTGCCGAGGAAGGTTTGCCGAGCGGTGGAACTGTCGGGTATGAAATATTCGACAAGACCGGTTCTCTGGGGACCACCAGTTTTGTCCAGAACATCAATCACAAACGCGCCCTGGAGGGCGAGCTGGCCCGCACCATTCGCTCCTTGCGGCGTGTCATCCACGCCAGGGTCATGCTGGTTCTCCCCGAAAAGAAAATATTCTCGCGCGAGAAAAAACAACCTTCAGCCTCGATTGTCCTCAAAACCAGGGGGCAACTGGGCAGCTCCAGGATCGCCGCCATTCAGCATCTCGTTGCCTCGGCCATAGAAGGGCTGAAACCCGAGCGGGTGTCCATTGTGGATGATACCGGCCGACTGCTGGCCAGTGGCACTGAGGGCGAAGGGGGGATGCTGGCGGTCAAATCCGATGAGCGGACCCGCGAACTGGAAAACCGGATGCGCCGCAAAATAGAGGAAATTGTCTCGTCTGTTGTCGGTGAAAATCGGGCCAGGATTCGCGTAACAGCAGAGCTTGACTTCAACAAAATAACCAAAACAACCGATCGTTTCGATCCCGATGCCCGTGTTGTACGCTCAACGCAGACGCGAGAGGAAAGCAGCCGGTCCTCACGTGCCTCGGCCAACCAGGGTGTTGCGGCAGGGAACAAATGGCCGGGTGCAAGGAACACAGCCGGGGGAAAAGGCAGCGACACGGAAGACCGAAAAAAGACAGAGGAAATCATCAACTACGAAATCTCCCGTACAACACAAACCGAGATCGTGGAAGGCGGACGCATCAAGCGCCTGTCAGTCGCCGTTCTGGTTGACGGAACCTACAAGGCCGGTCCGGATGGTAAAGCTGTTTACACGGAACGCTCTCAAAAGGAACTCGACAAAATAGGCGAACTGGTCAAAAGCGCAATGGGATATAACGAGAGCAGAGGCGACCAGCTTCATATTGCCAATCTGCGTTTTGCTGCATCGGATTTGCCACCCGCACTTTCCGACGAAAAAGACGGATTTTTTGATTTCTCGAAACAGGACTATTTCCACATGGCCGAACTGGCCATCCTGTTCATCATTTCCAGCCTTGTTCTGCTGTTTGTTGTTCGCCCGCTGGTACGTCGCATCATTACGCCGGAAGAAACGCAGATCGAAGGCGACGGCCCCATTCTCATTGGTACAGACGAAAATGGAAATCGCATCCTTACCGATGCTAGCGGTGAACCTCTGGCCGATGGAGACGAATTGCTGGCTATCGAGAACCGGAACAGCGAAACATCCGACGTGATCAAAAATGCCCGCATCAGTGGCGACATGCAGGCTTCTGCGGTCCAGGAGATCGGCGCCATTGTAGAAAGCAGCCCTTCCGATGCCGTCGCCGTCATTCGCCAGTGGATGGAAGAGGACGAAAATGACAGCGTGGAGGCTGCCTGATGACCACCACCACGACCGAACAGGAACCTTCCCGGGTATATGATGCCGAGCGGGAATATGAAAAGCTCACCGGTATGGAGCGCTCGGCCATTTTCATGCTGGCGCTCGGTCGCGATTTCGGCAAGCCGATATGGAAAAAGCTGGATGATACCGAGGTTGCCGAACTCTCGCAGACAATGGCTCGACTGGGCAATATTCGCCCCGAACTGATCGAATATATATTTTCCAGCTTTGTTTCGCAAATGTCCATATCCGGCTCGATCCACGGCAATTATGAAACCACGGAACGCTTGCTGGCCGAATATCTCCCCAAGGATCGGCTTGAACTGATCATGGAGGAAATCCGCGGACCGGCCGGGCGCAACATGTGGGAGAAACTTTCCAATGTTTCCATTCCGGTGCTCACCAACTATCTGAAAAACGAATATCCCCAGACCGTCGCTGTCATTCTGTCACGTATTGCCACCAATCATGCGGCTGGCGTGCTGAGCAATCTGCCCGATGAAATGGCGATGGAAGTGGTCCAGCGCATGTTGGCAATGGAGCCCGTACAGCGTGAAATCATAGGCAAGATCGAGGATACGCTGCGTTCGGAATTCATCAGTAATCTGGCCGGATCGCGCCAGCGCAATTCCCATGAGCTGATGGCCGAGATCTTTAACAATTTTGACCGTCAGACCGAAGGGCGTTTCCTTGGCAAGCTTGACGAGGTCGACCGGGAAGCCTCCGAACAGATTAAAATGCTGATGTTTACCTTTGATGACCTCGCCAAACTCGACAATGTTTCCATCCAGGCTGTATTGCGCCTTGTCGAAAAACCTGTGCTCACTCTCGCTCTCAAGGGGACCTCTGAAAAGATACGCGAATTTTTCATCAGTAACATGTCCGAGCGTGCGGGCAAGATGTTGCGCGATGAACTCGAAGTTATGGGCCCGGTCCGGTTGAAAGAAGTCGACGAAGCTCAAAACGAGATGATTGCCGTTGCCAAAAACCTCGCGGACCGCGGCGAGATTGTCATTTCGAAAGGTGGAGGCGACGATGAACTTGTTTACTAGCCCCTTGCAATTGCTTTCAATATCGAAACGGGTAAAATCACAATGAACTCACCGGCAAAATTTTTGTTTGACACCCCGCTTGATGCGCCGTCGGCCCCTCCCCCGATCCCTTTCGACGAAGTGGAACGCCTGAAGGCCAGCCACGCCGCCGAACTCGCCAGAGTCCGCGAACAATGCTTGCAGGAAGGCCGTCAACAGGGGCGCGAGGAGGCTGAACGCTCCCTTGAACACG
>JALXEI010000172.1 GCA_027069645.1 Hyphomicrobiales bacterium | reverse complement strand
TCTTCAACCAGTTGTGCAGGGGCGTAAAACCCCATTGGCTGGGAATTGAGGAGGGCACAGGCGAAGACTGCCGGATAGTGACATTTGATCCAGGCGGAAATATAGACGAGATGGGCAAAACTCGCGGCGTGGCTCTCGGGAAAGCCGTAATCGCCAAAGCCTTTGATCTGGTTGAAACAGCGCTCGGCAAAGGCGCGTTCATAACCGCGCGCCACCATGCGTTCGACCATCTTGTCCTGCAGAAGCTCTATGGTGCCACGATGTCGGAAAGTCGCCATGCTCTTGCGCAGGGCATTGGCTTCAGCAGGGGAAAAGGCCGCAGCCGTCATGGCGAGGCGCATGGCCTGTTCCTGAAACAGGGGCACACCTTTGGTCTTGCCCAGAATGGCGCGCAATTCGTCGGCAGGGCCAAAGTTCGGGTCGGGGGCCGGGAAGGTTTCTTCTTCAAGGCCATCGCGGCGGCGCAGATAGGGATGTACCATATCACCCTGAATAGGGCCGGGGCGGACAATTGCCACCTCGATGACGAGATCGTAAAAACGGCGCGGTTTGAGGCGTGGCAGCATGTTCATCTGGGCGCGGCTTTCGATCTGGAAGACGCCGATGCTGTCGGCTCTGCATAGCATGTCATAGGTGGCCGGGTCTTCACGTGGCACATCGGCAAGGGTGAGAGAGCGGCCGTAGTGTTTTTTGATGAGGTCAAACGAGCGATGCAGGCAGGACAACATGCCAAGAGCAAGGATATCGATTTTCAAAAGACCAAGAGCCGCCAGGTCTTCCTTGTCCCATTCAATTACGGTACGATCTTTCATGGCGGCATTGCCAATCGGCACCAGTTCGCACAGGGGCGAGCGGGTAATAACAAAGCCGCCGACATGCTGCGACAGGTGGCGGGGGAAACCGATGATTTCGGCGGTTAGGTGCAGGGTTTTCATGAGGTGCGGATCATCGGCATTGAGACCGGCCTCCCTGACTTTCCGGCGTGAAATGCCCTTGCCGCGCCATCCCCACACGGTGCCGGCCAGTCGCGAACAGAGTTCTTCGGACAGTCCCATTGCCTTGCCGACATCGCGTATGGCAGACCGGGGGCGATAGGTGATCAGTGTCGCGGCAAGACCGGCATGTTCGCGCCCGAAGCGCCGATAGATATACTGGATGATTTCCTCGCGTCGTTCATGCTCGAAGTCCACATCGATATCCGGGGGCTCGTCGCGTTCCGCCGAGATGAACCGCTCGAACAGAAGGTCAATTTGTGTGGGGTCAACGCTGGTGATGCCAAGGCAGTAACAGACGGTGGAATTGGCTGCCGATCCTCGACCCTGACACAGGATATCTTGCGACCGGGCAAAGCGGACAATGTCATATACGGTAAGAAAATAGGGGGCGTAATCCAGTTCACCGATCAGCTTTAACTCGTGTTCGAGATTGTGCCTTATTTTGTCCGGAAGCCCGCGCGGATAGCGCTTTCGGGCACCCTGCCAGCTGAGTTTGGTGAGATATTGTTGCGGTGTTGTATGATCGGGT
>JALXEI010000171.1 GCA_027069645.1 Hyphomicrobiales bacterium | reverse complement strand
CTGACATAGGGGCGGTGACGTGGCCCGTAATAGCTTCCATAACCGCACCATCCGCGACGATCACGATCCATGATCCGGCCCCAGCGGTTCAGCCATAAAACAAAGCGCTTGCCGTTTTTGCAAGCTCTGGCGCGATAACCGGGCAGACGGCGATCTGTGAAGCGGATATTGTAGTAACCCCGATTACGCAGCTTGTGGCGAATTTCCGGGAAACTCAGACCATCGATACGAGGCACGTCATAACCGCCACCATCGCACCAGCCAAGGCGAATGACACGACGAATACTGCCCCAGTGATTGAGGCGCAATCCGAATCTGCGGCCATTGCGACAGGCGGTCACCCGATAAACCGGCGGGATGCGATCCGTAAAGTGGATATTGTAATAGCCACGCGCACGCAGGCTGCGGCGAATACCAATCGGCCGAAGTCCGACATTTGTCGCCAGCGTTTTGACCGGTATATTCATATTGGCGCGAAGGCTGGCGCCTGCACCGGTCGCGTTGGCGGATGAACTGGCAGCAATCCCCGTTGCAACCACGACACTCAGACCGACGAGAATTTTGTTGCGCATTGTCCTGTTCCTTTCTTTTACTCGTGCCGACAACTGCCAGGCTTGATATCTACTATACAAAGAGCTGTCTGAACCAAATCGGAAAGCATTATTCATCTGCTGTTCATCTTCATGGATGACCGAAAATAATATTGCAGGGAAACATTCTTCAACTTTACAGTGATGAAATGGACAAAAGGATTTAACACGCAAGCCATCGGGGGAGCAGCTTCAATGAGCCGCCTGCACGTGCTGTAACAAAACCACACGGGGCAGCAATGATTCCCGGGAAACCGAATGCTTTACGACCTCTTGTTGTCCCACGCTACATCAAGCTCATCTTCCTCTTTGCACCAGTCCCTGTCACTGCAAACAGCAGGAGTTTTGTAGTCAACAATACACTCGATGCACTTGACAGCCTCATCATTCATTTCAGCACAAAATGATGGAAGGACGTATTTTCGACGCGCCGCTTCAATGATCCTTTTGGCCGGAGAATATTCCTGCCCGTCAACCAACCCTGAACCAGGAGAGGAACAACGCCCTTTGGCCAGTATTTCAATCAGTTCTTTTGCGATATTGAGTTTTTTATCCACCAAATACTTCCCCGCTTGCGTATCCAAACACCTCCCCTTTAGGTATATTATAACTTTAATATATATTTTAATTGATCAATGACAAGCGGAGAAAGATGACGGAGTATGGTCTCACCGATTTCAATTTATGACGATAAACGGACTGAGAAATTATACCATGTCGTAAAAAACGCCCCCTTCTATTCCTGTTCAAAAACAACCCTTTGCGTTTTGTGTCACACTCCCGAGGGATCTGCCCGTCCCTGTTTACGCGCATACTGGCGGGCCTCGGCAACGGCACCGATATGTTCACAAACTTCCGGTTCGATACGACAAAGTCGTAAATAGTCTTCGCGACTCAGTTCCAGAATCTTCGCCGATGTCAGTGTGCTGTATGTATATTCGTAAGAGGTTTCCTCAAGCATGGCAATTTCGCCAAAAAAATCACCGGCATGCAGTGTCACATCGACATCGGGGCGTTCGATGACCACTTCCCCGCTGGCGATGAAAAACATGGATTTTCCCGTTTCTCCTGCGCGAATGACTTCCCGGTTGGGCGGATAGGCATGGGCCTGCAAATAATTCATCAATTCCGCAATCGGCCGGGCATTCATTTGCGAAAACAGGGGAATTCGAGACAAAACAGACCAGGAAATAACAAAGTCCCGTCGCGAACTCTCCTGCGCAAAACCCGTCGAAAGAATGGCAATCGGAAGAGCAAAAAGTCCCAGCCCGATGAGCATGACAACAGCACCGAAAATTTTGCCATACGGGGTGACGGGGGTTATATCGCCATATCCAACTGTCGTCAGGGTCGCCATTGCCCACCATGCTGCCGCCGGTACAGAAGTAAAAGGCGTGCCTGCAACATCCTTTTCGAGCAAATAGATACCGGTGGCGGCAAACAGCAGCATGGTGAGTGTGAGTATCAGCGCCCCGGTAAGGGCACGTTTTTCATTGCTAACAACCCTGGCCAGGGTATGCAGGGCCGGTGAATAGCGCGCCAGCTTCAAAATACGCAAAACCCGAAACATTCGCAAAATACGCAAATCAATAAACGGGAACACGAAGCTCAGATAGAATGGTAATATAACCAGAAGATCCAGTACCATGAAGGGGCGTGAAGCAAATTTCAGGCGGGCACGCCAGGCAGGCAGGCGCTTCAGGAAGGGCTCCTCGATCCCGGCCCAGAGACGGATCAAATACTCAATCGTAAAGATTGCAACAGAAACGATCTCCAGCAACAGGAATTCGTAGTGCCATTTCTCATGCAAATGCGTAACTGTCTCGGCCGCGAAAGCAATGACATTCAGCAGGATCACAACAATCAGGAACCAGTCAAATACATGACTTGCGAAATCGCGCTCCCGACCACTCTCGACAATTTCATAAACACGTCTGCGCAGCGCCAACCAGTGTGATGAGAAACGCTTCTCATCGGGCGGCCTCATACCCTGTCTCCAACCCGTTCGGCAATTCTCTTTTGAATGGCCTCAAGTGCAGATTGGGCACCGGCACCGTCGGGGCCTCCGGCCTGCGCCATGTCGGGCCGGCCACCTCCGCCCTTGCCCCCCAGTTCGACAGCACCGGTTTTGACAAGGTCAACCGCATCATAACGGTCAACAAGATCTTTGGTCACCCCGACCGAGAGGCCGGCTTTTCCCTCACCGGTTACCGTCACGATTGCAACGATACCGGAACCGATTTGCTTCTTGCCCTCATCAACAAGACCCCGCAAATCCTTCGGCGGAATACCTTCCAGTTTTCTCGCAATTATTTTGACATCACCAACCATAGCAATATCGCTGTTCGCACCAGCACCACCACTGTCCGCCATTGCCAGTTTTCTTTTCGCATCGGCAAGGGCTTTTTCAAGCTTTTTTCGTTCCTCAAGAACAAGGTGCAGTCGCTCTCTGGCATCATCCGGCTTGACGTTCAACAGATCGGCGATATCCCTTAGCTGCCGATCATGCGCACCGAGATAGACCCTTGCTTCCTCACCGGTAACCGCTTCGATGCGCCGGATCCCCGATGCAACAGCCCCTTCCGAAATAATTTTGACGAGTCCGATATCCCCTGTGCGTTCGACATGGGTTCCGCCACACAATTCCACAGAATAGGGTGTGTCGGAATTAAGCGGCCCGTTTTCATCCCGATAATCCATGTTGCTGTGCCCCATCGTGACAACACGCACTTCATCACCGTACTTCTCGCCAAACAGAGCCATTGCGCCGGCCCTGATTGCATCATCCTGTGCCATCAGACGTGTGCTGACCTCACTGTTTTGCAAAACAATCTGATTGGTGATCTTTTCTATTTTTTCCAACTCATCCGCAGTGAGAGCTTTGGGGTGTGAAAAGTCGAAACGTAACCGCTCCGGACCAACCCTTGATCCTTTCTGGGTCACATGGTCTCCCAACACCAGCCGCAACGCCTTGTGAAGCAGGTGAGTGGCTGAATGATTGGCCCTGGTCGCTGATCGGCTCCGGTGATCAACCTTCAACTCGACCACATCGCCTGTCCTGAAATATCCTTTTTCAACCCGACCAATATGGATGATCAGATCTCCGGGTTTCTTTTGGGTGTCCGTGACCACAAAGCGCGCACCGTCACCGCCGTGAATGACCCCGCTATCACCGACCTGACCGCCGGACTCGCCGTAAAACGGTGTCTGACTGGTGATCAGCACGGCCTCGTCACCTTTGCCGACTTTTTTGGTGACCTTGTTCTTTTTTACAACGGCAAGCAATTTTCCCTGGCCCGTTTCGGAATTGTAACCAAGAAATTCGGTTGCTCCCAGCTTTTCGCGCAAACGGAGCCAAACCTCGGCCGTTGCACTGTCACCGGACCCCGACCAGCCTTTACGGGCCTCGGCACGCTGGCGTTCCATCGCCTTGTCAAAGCCTTTCACATCAACAGAAATGTTGCGACTTTTCAAAGCATCCTCGGTTAGATCGAGTGGAAAACCATAGGTATCGTAGAGTTTGAATGCCACTTCACCCGACAACACATCACCTTTTTTCATTGCGCCGGTTTCACTTTCCAGCAGCCCAAGGCCGCGTTCAAGTGTGGTTCGAAAACGCTCTTCTTCCAGTTTCAGGGTTTCGCTGATCAATGCCCGCGCGCGGACCAGTTCCGGATAAGCCTCGCCCATTTCATGAATGAGTGCCGGCAATAGCCGATAGAGCAACGGCTCATCCACACCAAGCAGATGACCATGTCGCATGGCGCGGCGCATGATACGTCGCAATACATATCCCCGCCCCTCGTTTGAGGGCAAAACGCCGTCGGCAATCAGAAAACTGCTGGAACGCAAATGGTCGGCAATGACCCGATGAGAGACCTTGCGCGATCCGCTGGCATCAACGCCGGATGCCTCGACAGAAGCATTGATCAAAGCCCGAAACAGGTCCGTTTCATAATTGTCATTGGTCCCCTGCAATAGCGCCGCAACTCGTTCCAGCCCCATACCCGTATCAATGGAGGGTTTTGGAAGATCAATCCGTTTATCCTTGCTGATCTGCTCGTATTGCATGAACACAAGATTCCAGATTTCAACAAAGCGATCACCATCTTCATCGGGTGAACCGGGAGGCCCTCCGGGAATATGATCACCGTGATCATAAAAAATCTCCGAACAGGGGCCACACGGCCCCGTTTCTCCCATTGACCAGTAATTGTCACTCGTGGATATGCGGATAATCCGGCTGTCGGCAAAACCGGTGACCTTTTTCCAGATATCAAAAGCTTCATCATCTTCCGAAAAGACGGTTACCAGCAGCCTGTTTTTATCAATACCGAATTCACGGGTGACCAGTTTCCAGGCCAGATTGATGGCTTCATCCTTGAAATAGTCGCCAAACGAAAAATTCCCCAGCATTTCAAAGAATGTGTGATGACGTACCGTAAAGCCGACATTGTCAAGGTCGTTGTGTTTACCCCCGGCACGAACACATTTCTGGGCGGATGCCGCACGTGTATAGTCCCGCGTTTCCAGCCCGGTAAACAGGTTCTTGAACGGCACCATACCTGCATTGGTAAACATCAGGGTGGGATCATTGCTCGGAACAAGAGAGCCCGATCGAACAATTTCATGACCATGTTCACGAAAAAAATCCAGAAAACGGGTTCTTATATCATTGACGCCAGCCATTTCGTCCATTTCTTTAAAACGTTGGAGGTCATATTCAGGCATGACCGCCTGTATATTCATATCCCGCGGCCCATATCAGAAAGACCGAAAGTCTCCCGGCCCTGCTTACTCACATGACCGCCGTTTTACAATTATGAAGCGGACCTGTCCAGCTTCTGACCAACTGATCAAACATGATACTCTTTCAGCAGGTCAGGGATGGTGTTTCAAAGATACAACATCTTCGGACAGGGGCGTTGAACAATTTTCCAGCCCCCCCGCAGACAGAACGGAACAAATGCACCC
>JALXEI010000170.1 GCA_027069645.1 Hyphomicrobiales bacterium | reverse complement strand
GTCTGTGGTCCTGGGCCCCGGCTCGGAGGCCGGGGAGCGGAGGGAGGACGCGAAATCACAATATAACCCGAATAATGGATAAAGATTTTCAGAAATGCCAGTCAACAAATAATGATTTTCCGTTGTATTTCAGTGTCATCCCCGCGCAGGCGGGGATCCATAACCACGAAACTGCCGGTTTGCGGATATGCCAACAGGTTCCAATGACCTGATTATCGTGCCGTAACCCGAAAAGCTGCGGCGTATGGATCCCCGCCTGCGCGGGGATGACATTTTTTGTTGCCTGAAATCAGTAAGATATAATATCGCTTATCCATAATCGGGGTTAGTAAAATGTCGCTCCCGTGCAGATCGGCCCGTTTGCAATCTGTTAACACTTTTCAAAATAGGGTTAACACGAAGCTTTGCGAAAGGAGCCTGTCATGTCGATGCTGTTCAACATCATCTATGCCACCAGAGCCAATGGAACACATCACAAGCTGGCGATGGACGCCCTCACCCATCTTGAAAGTGACAGCGCACGGCAATGGCAAAGACTGTTTTTGAAGCATGTGGATGTCTATCTGGAGGGCGCCAAGGCTCCTGATAAGGATTTCAAGGATTTCCGCAATCATGTTTTGCATGTAGGCGACAATTTCTGGGGTGGTGCGCCTGCCAAGGCCAGCGCCTGGTATGACAAGCTGGTGCGGGCCCTTCGCGACAAACAGTTTGAAGAAGCTGTCTATTGTGCCGGCGTGCTCAGCCATTATTACAGCGACCCGCTGCAACCCTTTCACACCGGACAGTGTGAAGCCGAAAACAATATGCACCGGGCGGTAGAATGGAGCATCAGCAAATCCTACAAAATGCTGCGCAAACGGGGGCTGAAAGACTATGCCGAACTTGCGGTGGAAGCAGGCGAAGGCGATGACTGGATCGGGGATATGGTACGGCGCGGAGCACAGCGCTCACATCAATATTATGACGCCCTGATTTCCAACTACAATCTTGAACGCGGCGTTGTCGATCCCCTTTCGGGCCTCAATGAAAACTGTCACCGTTTCCTGTCAGAACTGCTGATCTATGCCTCTCTCGGTTTTTCGCGCATACTTGACCGGGCCTTTCGCGAGGCCGCGGTTCAGCCGCCACAGGTCGGTCTCACTCTGGACAGTTTCCTTGCCACCCTTGCCATCCCCTTGCGCTGGGTGTTACGCAAACTGGAGGATGCTGAAGAAATTCGAGCCGTACAGAACGCCTGGGACGAATTGCAGCAAACCGGAAAGGTGGAAAAATATCTCAATGAAGATGACCGCGTGGTCCGGGATCTGCACCGCAGGGAAGTCATTGAACACCGTGTCATCAAAAATGACGAACTGGAAAAAGCCCGGGAAAAACGACGTGCAATCCGGAAGCGCAGACAGCCGACACGTCCTTCTGTAAAAGCCGCACCGGTTCGCGAGGAAAAAGCCCCGCGCTTTTATCTTGAACTTTCCGATAATATTGAAAAAGCACCATCCATCGGCGCCAAAACGGCAAAACGCCTTGAACGCGAGGCTGTGTTGACGGTTGCTGATCTCCTCGCAGCCGATCCCGCCGATCTTTCCACCCGGCTTAATACGCGATGGATAAGCGAACAGGTTATCAGGGACTGGCAATATCAGGCCCGCCTCGTTTGCGAGGTCGCCGGTCTGCGCGGCGGTCATGCGCAAATTCTCGTCGCCGCCGGGATTAAAACAGCCAGCGCCCTGTCAGGCATGGAATTCGGTGAAGTCCATGCCATGATGAGCCTTTATTGCGAGACAAGGGAAGGCAAAAACCTGCGCGCCTGCGAAAGCCTGCCGACAAGGGACAGGGTCGAAAACTGGATCAGGGCAACGATTGAACATCCGCGCCAGGTCGCAGCCTGATCAGCCCTGTTAAACAAGAATGCAAAAATAAAAGACCTTTGGCCGTAAACCACACCGCTCCCCGGCCTTGAGCCGGGGTCCAGGGTCACACACCTTGCGCCATCTGTGTCTGTCTCAACCTCACTGCGAATTTCGGCGCGCGGCTCTGGATCCCGGATCAGCGCTATCGCTTGTCCGGGAAGCGAAACATCGAGGCAAAAAGGGAAATATGAGCCAGCCACATTGCTTTTTCGGATCAACCGGCGAGTATATTTTCACGGCGGAAAAAATCCAGCAAGGGAATGAGCGGCAGACCGAGAATGGTGAAATAGCTGCCCTCAATTTTTTCAAAAAGCTGGATTCCCGTCTCCTCCAGACGATAGGCCCCGACCGAGGTTTTAACGCTCTCTCCTGCCTGCACCAGATAATCTGCGAGAAAATCGGTCGAAAAATCACGCATGGTCATATGCGCACTTTCGTTGTGTTCCCAGACCGTCTCCCCGTCTCTGGCAACACAGACCGCCGCGTGCAAATGATGCGTTCGGCCCCGAAAAGCCATCAGATTGGTGCGGGCAATTTCCATCGTGGCCGGTTTTTCATAGATTTTGTTCCCGAGCGCCAGCACCTGGTCCGCCCCGATCACAAAAGCCTCTTTATATTGTGCAGAAACATGTTCGGCCTTGGCCCGCGCCAGCACCATCGCCACATCGACCGGATCGGGTGAAACACCGTCAACCGTCAGCGCCTGTTCAATGGCCCGTTCATCGAGATCGGCAGCCTGTTTGACAAAACCGATCCCGGCCCCCTCAAGCAGAGCCGCACGCCCCGAACTGTTTGAAGCCAGAATGATTTCAAAAGCGGGATTTTGCAACATTTTTGATCTGCCCCTTTACTGTCCATCTGCTGACCGAAAGCCCGTCAGGATTGACCTGAACCCTGTTGATAACTGCGGGATAAACAGCACCACTTATCCCCGCTGTCATGAGGCGGAAAAAGTCTTCTCACCTTCTCCCGATTTCCCTCCACAAAAACGACAAATTTCTGCGAATTTCCCCGACTAAAAAAATAAAAGACTCTTCCACAGATTCTCTTTACAGGGTTAGAGGGTTAACAACAAATGATCAACAGGTTTAAAAAAGGCAGAAAGGCCGGTCTGCGGGGATCGCCGGACAGATTCGCGATATTCGAAAATTCAGTCAATTGAATATCCGGATTCAGACATCCACATCAAATGCAAATTTTGGAGAATCTGTTGAAAAGCTGGAGCTTGCCCTGAATTCACGCTATTCACGGCTAAACAGGAAAAACAATTCAATACAGAATATAATATTAGGACGACTCTATGACCGGGGAACAAACCGAAAAATCGGCCGAACAGCCGAACCAGCATCACAAACCGTTTCTCTCGCTTCTCACGCAAAAGGAAACCGATCCCCTGCCTTCGTCTCCTCCTGTATGGATGATGCGTCAGGCCGGTCGTTATCTTCCCGAATATCGCGAAGTCCGCAAACAGGCCGGTGGATTCCTCAATCTTTGCTACAATCCCGAACTCGCGGCAGAGGTTACGATACAACCGATACGCCGGTATGGCTTTGATGCAGCGATTCTGTTTTCAGACATACTCGTTGTTCCTGATGCCCTCGGGCAATCTGTCAGATTCGAGACAGGCGAAGGTCCACGGCTTGATCCCCTTGCAAATGCTGCCGATCTTGCACGACTTGATCCTTCAAACACCGATAAAATATTCTCTCATGTTTACGAGACTGTGGATCGCATAAAATCCGAACTTCCGGATGAAACCACACTGATCGGCTTCTGCGGCGCTCCCTTTACCGTTGCAACCTATATGGTTGCCGGTCGTGGTACACCGGATCAGGCCCCGGCCCGCATGATGGCCTACAGGGACCGTGACAGTTTTCAGAAGCTCATCGATATGCTGGTCGATACAAGTATTGACTATTTGCGCGGCCAGATTGATGCCGGCGCCGAGGTTGTTCAGGTTTTTGACAGCTGGGCAAGTGTCCTGTCAGATGATGAATTTGATCAATGGTGTCTGGAGCCAATGGTCCGCATATGTAACGGTTTGCGACAATATCATCCACAGGTGCCGATCATCGGGTTTCCTCGCGCTGTCGGGCCGCTTTACCGGCGTTATGTCGAAAAAACCGGCGTCAATGCCGTTGGCTGCGATACTTCGCTGCCACTCGAATGGATGCGGGACGAGTTGCAACCCCTGACAGTCGTTCAGGGGAACCTTGATCCGATCCTGTTGCTCAACGGTGGTCCACAGCTTGAACAGCGTGTAAAAAGAATCATTGAAACTTTGTCCGGCGGGCGGCATATATTCAATCTCGGTCACGGGATCATCAAGGAAACGCCACCCGAGCATGTGGCGCAACTGGTGGAATATATACGCGCGGCGGCAGGATAGTTCTGTCCCGACAGGAAAGTTGTGATATGGACGCATATTTGTGGTTAAAAGCCTTGCATGTCATATCCATTATTTCCTGGATGGCCGGGCTCGTCTATCTCCCGCGGCTGTTTGTCTATCATACCATGCAGCAGGCGGGTTCGGATACCGGCGAAACCTTCAAGGTCATGGAGCGAAAGCTCCTGAAAATGATCATGAATCCGGCCATGATCGCCAGCTGGCTGTTTGGGCTGATTGTTGCGGTACAAATCGATGCCTTTTCACAGCCCTGGTTTCACGTGAAACTTCTCCTGGTTGTTTTGATGACCGGCTTTCATATGATGCTGGGGAAATGGCGAAAGGATTTTGAAGCTGATCGAAACGAAAAATCCGAAAAATTCTTTCGTGTCGTCAACGAAGTGCCGACTGTATTGATGATTGTCATCGTCATTATGGTTATTGTGAAACCATTTTGACACTATTGATCAAAAAAACAGATCACAGGCTTTGACTTTTTCTCTTCTCTGCTATAGAGCGACAAACACACAATCGATTCATTACCTGAATTCGGTTCTTTCGCGACTGTCATGTTGGCGTCAGGAAAAAGGTGTTACAGCAGTAACCCGATCTGTCTTTTCCCAAATGCATCATCGTCCGGTGATGTCGTAAATCCTTTGAATATACCATAGCAGGACCCGATTAAATGTCCGAAGAAATGAAGCTCCAGGATCTCAAAGCCAAAAATCCCGTCGAGCTGCTGGCCTTTGCCGAAGAGCAGGAAGTGGAGAATGCTTCCACGATGCGCAAGCAGGAACTGATGTTTGCCATTTTGAAAAAGCTGGCCGAAAAGGATATCACCATTGTGGGTGAAGGTGTTGTCGAGGTTCTTTCCGACGGCTTCGCCTTTTTGCGCTCGCCCGAAGCCAACTATCTTTCCGGCCCGGATGATATATATGTCAGCCCGAGTCAGATCCGGCGCTTTTCCCTGCGAACCGGCGATACGGTCACCGGTCAGATTCGCTCGCCCAAGGATGGCGAACGCTATTTCGCACTTTTAAAAGTGGGGACAATCAATTTTGAGGAGCCGGAAAAAACCCGTCACAAGGTACATTTCGACAATCTGACTCCTCTTTATCCGACAGAGCCGTTGAAGATGGAAGTTGTTGGGACAGACAAAAAAGACATGTCGCCCCGTATCATTGATATCGTCGCCCCGCTCGGAAAAGGTCAGCGCGGGTTGATTGTTGCGCCGCCCCGTACCGGTAAAACAATGCTGCTGCAAAATATAGCCCATTCCATTACCGCCAATCATCCCGAATGTTTTGTCATCGTTCTGCTGATTGATGAGCGTCCGGAAGAAGTAACAGACATGCAGCGTTCCGTTCAGGGGGAAGTTGTCTCCTCGACATTTGATGAACCGGCCAGCCGCCATGTACAGGTTGCGGAAATGGTCATCGAGAAAGCCAAACGTCTTGTTGAGCACAAGCGTGATGTGGTGATTTTGCTCGACAGTATTACCCGGCTTGGTCGTGCCTATAATACGGTGGTGCCATCATCAGGCAAGGTATTGACGGGGGGTGTTGACGCCAATGCCCTGCAACGCCCGAAACGCTTTTTCGGGGCCGCACGCAATATCGAGGAAGGTGGTTCCCTGACCATTATTGCGACCGCACTGATCGATACCGGTTCGCGCATGGATGAAGTCATCTTCGAGGAATTCAAGGGAACGGGCAATTCCGAAATCATCCTCGATCGCAAGGCTTCGGACAAACGCGTCTATCCGGCAATCGATATTGCCAAATCCGGGACCCGGAAGGAAGATCTGCTGGTGGAACCCGAACAACTCAAGAAGATGTTTATTCTGCGCCGCATTCTCAATCCGATGAATTCCATTGATGCCATCGAGTTCATGATCGACAAGCTTAAGCAGATGCCCACCAACAAAGACTTTTTCGACAGTATGAACACCTGACGGGGTTTGGCGGGCCCTGGCGGGCGATAACAGGGATGTTTTCGCGCCTGTTTCACGTGAAACACAGGGACGGAGGCCTTGTTCCTCTTATCTGTTTTCGGTGGAATATATTATCCTTATGGAATTGATTGCCGAAATCCCGGTCCGGAATTGCTAAATGTCCCCGATGAATGACACAATCTTTGCCCTTTCCAGTGCGCCTGGCCGCGCCGGTGTCAGTGTCTTGCGCGTCAGTGGTCCGCGGGCTGGCGATGTAATATCAAATCTCGCTTCCCGTCCCCTTGAACCGCGCAAGGCGGTTTTGTGTCTGCTGCGGGATCCGACCAATCAAGAGCCTATAGATCGGGTTCTGATGTTGTGGTTTCCGGCACCACACAGTTTCACTGGTGAGGACATTGTCGAAATTCACGCGCATGGCAGTCAGGCTGTCGTCGAACGGTTGTTATCCCTGCTTGGTGGTTTCGAGGATTTCAGACTGGCGGAACCCGGCGAATATGCACGCCGCGCTTTTGAGAACGGCAAAATGGACCTCACAGCCGTTGAAGGTCTTGCGGACCTTGTAAATGCGCAGACCGAGGGACAACGGCGCCAGGCACTTCGACAAAGTGAAGGGCATCTGGGCAAAATATATGAAGACTGGCGGCATCAGGTTTTATCGGCCAGCGCTCTTCTGGAAGCCGGTATCGATTTTTCAGATGAAAGCGATATCGGGGATGACCTTGCCGAACAGGCAATGAGAATTGTTGAACAGCTGCATCAGTCTGTTTCTGATCATTTGCGCATATCCGGACAACGTGGCGAGCAGATGCGAGACGGTTTTCGGCTGGTGATCGCCGGTGCGCCCAATGTTGGCAAGTCCAGTTTGCTGAACACGCTTGCCAGACGTGATGCAGCTATTGTGACCGAAGTTCCGGGAACCACAACGGATATTATCGAGGTCCATCTTACTCTTGCAGGCTTTCCGGTTCTTGTGACCGATACGGCTGGCATTCGCAAAACTTCGGGGGTTGTCGAGCGCGAGGGAATCAGGCGTACAATGCAGCATCTTGATAAGGCCGATCTGGTGCTGTATTTGCAGGATCCGGAAAACCGGCGCGAGGACCGGAATATCCTGGTTGAATTTCAGGAGCAAAAAAACGACATTCCTGTCTGGAGGATATTGTCCAAAGCGGATTTATGCCCTGAAAAGGTGAAAAAATGTCCGGATGGGTTCGATCTGGTGCTTTCCACGCTGACCGGTGAGGGAATTGAAGAGCTTGTTGCAGAACTGGAGACCTTTTTAAAGGGCGATGCTCTGTTTCGGGATGAACCGGTCATCACAAGGGAACGTCATCGCCAGGAGGTGCTGGCCGTAAAATCTGCGCTTGAACATTTTCTGAACGGCTCGCTATCGGAGATCGAATTGCGTTCCGAGGATTTGCGTCTGGCGTCCGCCGCACTTGGTCGCCTTACCGGGCGCATTGATGTTGAGGAACTGCTCGGACAAATATTTGCCGAATTCTGTATCGGCAAATGACAGATATTGATTGAGGTGGTATGCGAAACGCCAGGGACAACTGTTTCACGTGAAACAGTTTCCGATAACCGAAGTGAAATGCAGGCCGGATAAATGAACAATTATGATGTGATCGTAATCGGTGGTGGCCATGCCGGATGCGAAGCGGCTGCGGCTGCGGCACGACTTGGCGCGCGCACGGCCCTTGTGACGCACCGGTTTGATACGATTGGCGAGATGTCATGCAATCCGGCCATTGGCGGTCTTGGCAAAGGCCATCTGGTGCGCGAGATTGATGCGCTTGACGGGCTGATGGGACGTGTAGCCGATGCCGGCGGTATTCAGTTCCGTGTTCTCAATCGCAGCAAGGGGGCAGCCGTACAGGGGCCAAGAGCCCAGGCCGATCGCAAACTCTACAAATCAGCGATGCAGGACGCCATAAAGGCATGTGACAATCTCGAAGTCGTCGAGGGCGGCGTGGATGATCTGATTGTAAGGAACGGTTCTGTTTGCGGCGTCGTTCTTTCGACCGGAGAAAGGATCGGATCGGGCGCCGTTGTTCTGACAACGGGTACCTTTCTCAACGGGCTTGTTCACATTGGTGAAAAACGTATCCCCGCCGGACGCATGGGAGAAAAGCCATCTGTTGCACTGGCGAGTCGTCTTTACGATCTCGGGTTTTCAATGGGACGTCTGAAAACCGGCACGCCGCCGCGCATAGATGCCCGTTCCATAGACTGGCAGGGTTTGCAGGAACAGCCTGGCGACAATCCGCCCGTGCCTTTCTCCAGTCTGACGGAAAGGATCGAAAATCCGCAGATCTGTTGTCATATTACCCATACCAATGAGACGACGCATGATATCATTCGCAAGAACCTTGATCGCGCTCCGATTTACAGCGGCCAGATCGAAAGTACGGGGCCGCGTTATTGTCCGAGTATCGAGGATAAAGTTGTCCGTTTTGCCGACCGATCCTCGCATCAGATTTTTCTGGAGCCGGAAGGTCTGGACAATAATGTCATCTATCCGAACGGTATATCCACATCATTGCCCGAGGAAGTACAGATCGAATATGTCCATTCCATCAAAGGTCTGGAGAAGGCTGTTATATGCCAGCCCGGTTACGCCATTGAATATGACTATATTGATGCCCGTGAACTCTATCCCACACTGGAAAACAAAAAGCTGGCCGGGCTGTTCTGTGCCGGTCAGATCAATGGCACCACAGGATATGAGGAAGCGGCCGGTCAGGGATTGCTGGCCGGGTTGAATGCAGCCCTGTCAGCCGGAGGTCGCGGGAGCGATCAGCAGAATAACGATTTTATCCTTTCGCGCACGGATGCCTATCTCGGTGTGATGGTTGATGATCTTGTCAGGAACGGTATTACCGAACCCTATCGCATGTTTACGTCACGGGCGGAATATC
Source organism: Hyphomicrobiales bacterium (assembly GCA_027069645.1). GTDB lineage: Bacteria > Pseudomonadota > Alphaproteobacteria > Rhizobiales > JAKIUO01 > JAKIUO01. Next base: position 9,075 of record JALXEI010000170.1, on the reverse strand, counting down.
GTCTCAAATTGCGTTCCGATAATGCTGATCAGCGCCTGACGCCGCGCGGGATTGATCTGGGATGCGTCAGCAAGAGGCGCGAAAAGCTGTTTCTGGACCGTTCCGAAAAACGCCAGGCAGCGGACCTTATGCTCCGCCGTCTCTCCCTGACGCCGGGAGAGGCACGCAAGGCGGGATTGAAGATCAATCAGGATGGACGACAACGATCGGCTTTTGAATTGTTGTCCTATCCGGGGATTTCATGGGATCAACTGGCTGCGATCTGGCCGGAAATGAATGAAACGGATCCTTCTGTCAGGGAACTGGTTGAAACCGATGCCCGCTATGCTGTCTATCTGGAACGACAGGAACGGGATATCCGCAACTATAACAGGGAACAGGCTTTGAGGATTCCCCGGGGATTTGATTTCGCCGCCATTGGTGGTCTTTCCAACGAGATAAGACAGAAATTGCAAAAAAATCAGCCTCTGACCCTGGGGCAGGCCTCGATGATCGATGGCATGACACCGGCAGCCCTGATGATTTTGATTGCTCATATCAAAAAACAGCCGGTGACAGAAAAGTCCTGAACCGGGAAGATCAACTCTGGCCAGAGGAGACTGGGGCATGTCCATGATCAGGCGAATCGGAGGTCCGGAAGAGTTCAGGACCATCTTCAATGTTTCACGTGAAACGATGAGGGACCTCGAACATTATGCAGAACTGTTGCTAAAATGGCAAAAAGCGGTAAATCTGGTGGCTCATTCGACCCTGGATGACGTTTGGCATCGACATATTGGTGACAGCGCCCAAATAGTCGATATAGTAAAAGAAAGTGATTCGTCGAAAAAAGATGGAATCTGGCTCGATATCGGAAGTGGTGGCGGATTTCCCGGGCTGGTTGCTGCCATCATGATGAGAGAAGCGTTTGGGTATCACTTTCATCTCGTAGAGAGTAACACACGAAAGTGTGCGTTTCTGTCTGATGTTGTCAGACATCTGGATTTGCCGGTACAGATCCACGACCGTCGTATCGAGCAGCTTTATGAGGAAGCCGTTCCTGTCCCGGTGCATATCGTCACCGCGAGTGCGCTTGCTTCACTCGACAAATTACTGGCGTTGAGTTTACCTTTTTTCGGAGAAAATACCGTTGCCCTGTTTTTCAAGGGGCACGATGTGGATCGCGAACTGGCGGATGCAGAACGAAATTGGCAGTTCCGGTTCCGAAAGTATAACAGTCTTACAAGTCCCGGCGGGCGTATCCTGCATATCACCGGTCTGAAACGTAACGGCGTTGTTGAACCGGATAGTGAACCAACCTCGCGTTGATCGAGCGGCGGGGGATGTCGAAACGTTATGGAAAGGGATCTTTTCATGTCTGGAAATAATTTGAATCAGGAGTCAGCCCGTATTATCGCGGTCGCCAATCAGAAAGGTGGTGTTGGTAAAACAACCACGGCAATCAATCTGGGAACAGCGTTGGCATCTATCGGTCAGAGTGTTCTGATTATTGATATGGACCCGCAGGGCAATGCATCAACAGGTTTGGGAATCGAGCATGATGATCGGGAAAAATCAACCTTCGATGTTTTGATGGATCCGAATATGGCGTCTCAGTCTCTTCTGGCGACAAAAGTGCCGGGTTTGCTGCTGATGCCTTCGACGCTCGATCTTCTGGGAGTTGAAAATGAACTTGCAAGTGCCCCCGATCGCCCGTTCCGACTAAAGCAGGCCATTAACCTCGTTCGCTATGTTCAGGTTAAAACACCTTCGGGTGTCAGGCCTCTCGACTATATTATCATTGATTGCCCGCCTTCGTTCAATCTGCTGACGATCAATGCGATGGCGGCCGCACAATCCGTTCTGGTGCCGGTACAGGCCGAATTTTTTGCACTTGAGGGATTATCACAACTGACCAGCTCGATCGAGGAAATACAAAGGAGTCTCAATCCTTCATTGCACATTATGGGGATTGTTCTGACAATGGTCGACGAGCGGACGAAACTGTCAAAAAGTGTCAGGGAAGATGTCAAATCGGTTTTTGGTGACAAGCTGTATGAATCTTTTATTCCGCGCAATGTCAGTGTTTCCGAGGCCCCTTCATTTGGCAAACCGGTATTGCTCTATGATATTCAGGCCGCCGGAAGCAAGGCCTATATCCGACTGGCACAGGAAATTATTCAAAATGAAAGAATGATGGCGGAACAACCGGTTTTTGAGGGCGTAAAACAGGGATTGTTAACATTGCGTTAGAGAATGGCAATGAATAGTTAACAGGTGTCCTGTTGTGAGTTGAACAGAATTGTCGGCACGTAACATTTTGACTGTGAGCGGGGAACGAGGATATGGCGATATCGGACAATAATTCAAGACTGGGCAGGGGACTGGCTTCTCTGATCGGAGATACAACGGCTGTTACAGGAACACCTGTCAAAAGTGTGAACATGGTTCCGCCGGGGACAGCCGACAGTTCACATGAAGAGGGGCACAGGCTTGTGCCAATCGACCTGGTAAAGGCCAGTCCGCTCAATCCGCGCAAAAGTTTTTCCCCCGTTGAACTTGATGAACTGGCGACTTCGATCAAACAGCGTGGTGTTGTTCAGCCGCTGATTGTCAGACCGGCATCGGATGGAAACGGCTATGAACTTGTTGCCGGAGAAAGGCGCTGGCGGGCCGCGCAGCAGGCCGGTGTTCATCAGATCCCGGTCATTGTTCGCGAACTGGGTGATCAGGAAGTTCTGGAACTGGCGATCATCGAAAATGTCCAGCGCTCGGATCTCAATGCTATTGAGGAGGCTGTTGGCTATAGCGATCTCATTGAACAGTTTGGTTACAGTCAGGATGAACTGGCGCGGATCATTGGCAAGAGTCGCTCGCATCTGACCAATACGCTTCGCCTGTTGAAATTACCGGCTCCCGTTCAGACCCTTGTCAGGGAAGGGGCGATCAGCGCAGGACATGCCAGAGCCCTGATTGGTCATGATGATGCTGAAAAGATTGCCCGGATGATTGTGGATGGCGGTTTGAGCGTGCGCCAGGTGGAAGCCCTGGTGAAGGAAGCCAATGCAAAGCCAAACAGGGACGATGACGTCATGACTGTGCATGATACCGATACCCTGGCCATTCAGAAAGAGCTGGCAGATACGCTCGGTCTGGTGGTCAACATTCGCAAGGGGAACGGACAAAGCGGCGAGATCAGGGTGAAATACAAAACCCTCGACCAGTTCGATGATCTCTATCTTCGCCTCATGCAGAAATATAACAACTGATCCCATAATATAAAAAGCTGATCTCTGTTCCGAGCCGGCTCGAAAACCACTTCACTTCCCGGAAAGGGCGAGCCCTTTGGAAACCCGGTTCAAAAGAGGGGTTTGGGGATAAATCCCAAACGCTGTGCGCGCAGCACGCCTGTCTGGCGAAGACAACCGGCGATAGCCGCTTTTATACCGGGCCATGAGTTATACCGGAATGCAAAAAAATGACTCACCTTTACCGTTCTGCCTCGATGTTTCGCTTCCCGGACAAGCGACAGCGCTGATCCGGGATCCAGGAGCAGCAAAGACGGAACAGGTTGAGAAAAAGAATAAAAACAAAAGCATATTACTTGCGACTCTGGACTCCGGCTCTGCGCTACCGCTTGTCCGGGGAGCAGGAGGGAGCAGAGCCCGAACGAAATACAAAGGTCAGACTTTTTGTGGTCTGCTATTATACAAACCGCCCCTGATATTACGAGCCCTTGCGAGCGATTTGCGAGAGTATGATGATCATGCGTTCGGTTGCAGTCTGTTCAAGTTCCGATTGCCGGCGAGACCGGCTGACAGTTTCCTGAACGAGGTGAATGGCTTTTTTCAGAGCGGGCAGGGAAAGTCTGCTGACCTGTGCAGCCATTATATCCTTTTGCCTGAAGTGGACGGGGGGGCGCAGGGTCGCAATGGCGCCTTTGGCGTCTTTTCCGTTTTCCATCATTGTTCGAACTTTGAAGAGGCGGGCCAGATGACGCCCGAGAACAGTTGTGAGGCCCGCCGAAGTTTGACCGGTGGCCAGAAGTCTTTCGAGTTTCTGAAGCGCGCCTGAACCATCACCGGACAAAATGAGGGTTATCAGCTGATCATAGGCCAACCGGGAACTGTCGCCAATCATGGCCTCTATATCTTCGAGATCAATGCGCTGTTTGTCATGGGCATAAAGGGCCAGTTTCTCCAGTTCCTGCCGTGAGATACCCCGGTCGGAGCCGAGATTGTCCTGCAATATTTTCCGGGCTTGCGGACTGACGGATATACCCTTGTTCACCAGCTCCTCCTCGACAAGGCGATCAATGTCGCGACTTTCATCGGGATAGCAGGGGATAGCGGCTGTGTTTTTCGCTTTTTCGAACAGTTTGCGCAGGGCCGAGGAGGGTTTGAGATTCCCGGCTTCCATGATCAGAAAATTTTCCGGTTCAAGTTCCAGAAGTTCGCTGATATAACCAGGCTTGATGCGATTGCCCGCGGTCAGTCGAATGACAGAGCGTCCGCCAAACATGGGGGTCGAGCGCAGTTCTATTGATACTATATCGGGATTTTCGGATAGAGCGCGTTCGTCAATTCGGATAATTTCGCCGCCATCGCCATATTTTTCAGACCAGTTTCGCGCCAGAACGGAAGCATTCTCCGATATTCGTCCCTCGTCGGTACCATAGATGAGACAGGCAAGAAGCGTTTGGGGTGGCTCCTTTATATATTTGTCGGCGAGATGGGATTTGATGGCAACCATAGTTCACAGTCTGACTGAAACAGGCCCGTGTTTTTGTCGAGATTCGAAATATTTGCGGGCTAGTGATTACTGGACAAATAGGCTGCGATCCGGGTATTCAGGTCCCTGGCGATATCTTTGGCGGCCCGATTTTCAGCATCCCGTTTGGCGCGAACATTGGCATAAGTCGATGTTAGCTTGTCAAACCCGGCTCTTGCATGACTGTGACCGGTGGTGAGGACTGTCTTGCCGCTTTGATCCCGCAGGGTATAGGTCGCGTCAATCGAGTAGATTTTGCCGGAAGCATCATCCGAGCGTTTAAACAAAACACCAAGGACCGATGCGCGATAAACAACATCAAGCTTGTACATGGGTTCTTGCGGTCTGTTTCCTCCTGTGAACAGGAAGATCAGTTCATTGCGGATCACCTGGCCCACGCGGCCGGGGATCGGTTCAATATCGACTGATGCCAGTTCATATGTTGTCTGGCTGCCCGTGACGGTTTCTCCATACATGGGACGACATGCGGAAAGCGCCAGTGCAAAAGCCGGCATGACGGTTGCCAAAAGGATCTTTTTCAAAGCATTCATTTTGCTATCTGCTTTTGGCCCCGAGAGACCAATTCCCCGTAAAAGCTTAACGGAAAGGGGGTCCACCTTGCCGTTAAGCTTTGATTTGGCGTCATTATCATGCTCCGGAGATCATCAGCATTTATACAACAATATTGACGATCCTTTTTGGAACAACAATGACCTTTTTTATTTCCTTGTCCCCGATGGTCCGTTTGACATTTTCCAGTTGCAATGCGGCTTTTTCGACTTCATTTTTGCCTGCATCGGCGGAAACAGTCAATTCGTCCCGACGCTTACCGTTTACTTGTACGGCAATTTTTATGGTTTCGTCAATGAGCAGGGCGCTGTTCACCGCTGGCCAGGGCGAATCAACCAGCAAGGTGTTGTATTGCAGCCTCGCCCAGCACTCTTCTCCCAGGTGCGGCATCATCGGGCCAAACATCTGCACAAGGAAAGTGAAGGCTTCACGAAGGGCAAAGCTTTCATCCTTTCTGTTGCCATCAAAATTTTTGACAGCGGCGGACAAATGGTTGGAAAATTCGTAAATCTGCGCCACGGCGCGGTTAAAACGCAGATTTTCGAGATCGGTTTCCACCTCGGAAAGAGCCTTGTGGCTGCGGCGGCGCAATTCCAGCGCCCTGTCACTGAAGTTTTCCGGTTCGGGTCCTTCAGGTTCGCCGAGTTTGTCCAGTGCATCATCGACAAGGCGATTGAGGCGATGCACAAAGCGCCAGGCCCCCTCGGCCCCGGCTTCGGTCCAGACAACATCCCTTTCCGGGGGACTGTCGGAAAGCATGAACCAGCGCGCCGTGTCGGCACCGTAATGGCGGATGATATCGTCGGGATCAACGACATTGTGTTTTGATTTCGACATTTTTTCAATCGGGCCGATGGTTACCTCGTCACCGGTTTTGTCATGGAAGGCCCTGCGGTTTTTACCTTCGCCCTCAATGCGAATGTCGGCAGGGGAGAGCCAGTTTCCGTTGCCGTCCTTATAGGTTTCGTGATTGACCATGCCCTGGGTGAACAGACCGGCAAAGGGTTCCTTTACATTGAGATGACCGGTCTCGCACATGGCGCGGGCAAAAAAGCGCGAATAGAGCAGGTGCAAAATGGCATGTTCGACACCGCCGATATACTGGTCAACGGGAAGCCAGTGATTGACGGCATCCGGTTCCACCGGCACAGAGGCCTGTGGCGAGCAAAAACGCGCATAATACCAGGAACTGTCAACAAAAGTATCCATCGTATCGGTTTCACGCCGGGCATCGCCCCCGCATGAAGGGCATTTGACCTGCTTCCAGGTCGGATGGTGATCAAGGGGATTTCCCGGTTTGTCGAAACTGACATCATCGGGAAGTTTCACCGGCAAATCCTCGCGCGGTACAGGAACAATATCGCACTTGTCGCAATGGATGACCGGGATCGGGCAGCCCCAGTAACGTTGCCGCGAAATACCCCAGTCGCGCAGACGATATTGTATCCGGCGCTCGGCCCGACCGATTTCATCCAGCCGGTCAATCACCGCGGCTTTGGCGGCCTCAACCTCCAGGCCATCAAGAAACTGCGAATTGGCCAGTTTTCCCGGCCCTGTATAGGCTTCGTCACCAATCGTAAAACTTTCTGCCGTTTGATCTTCGGGGATGACTACAGGCGTGACTTCCAGATTATATTTGCGGGCAAAATCAAGGTCGCGCTGATCATGGGCAGGGCAGCCGAAAATGGCGCCGGTGCCATATTCCATGAGGATGAAATTGGCCATATAGACCGGAAGGCGGTGCTGATCATCGAGCGGGTGAATAACGGTGAGGCCGGTATCAAAGCCCTTTTTCTCGGCTTTTTCGATTTCCTCTTCCGATGTTCCCATCTGCTGGCACTGTTTGACAAATGCCTGCAATTCAGGATTGTTTTCGGCGAGTTTTTCGGTCAGTGGATGGCCGGGTGAGAGGGCGCAAAAGCTGGCGCCAAACAGCGTATCGGGCCGGGTGGTAAAAACCTCGATCTGGTAAAAACCTTCGGGCCGGTTCTGTTCGTCCAGTTCAAAACGGACCAGTGCGCCTTCGCTTTTACCGATCCAGTTTTGCTGCATGATCCTGACCTTTTCCGGCCAGCGAGTAAGGGTATCAAGACCGCTCAGAAGATCATCGGCATATTTTGTGATGCGGAAAAACCATTGCGTCAGCTCGCGCTGTTCCACCGGAACGCCCGAGCGCCAGCCCTTGCCATCAATCACCTGTTCATTGGCCAGCACGGTCTGATCATGAGGATCCCAGTTCACCCGGCTGGTGCGCCTGTAGGCCAGATCCTTTTCCAGAAAATCGAGAAACAGTTTTTGCTGCTGATGATAGTAATCGATATCGCAGGTGGCGAATTCACGATCCCAGTCCAGAGACAGCCCCATCATTTTCAACTGATTGCGCATGGTGGCGATATTGTCATAGGTCCAGTCACCGGGATGGACCTTGCGCTGCATGGCGGCATTTTCGGCCGGCATACCAAAAGCATCCCAGCCCATCGGATGCAGGACGTTGAATCCTTTGGCTCTTTTGAAACGGGCCACAACATCGCCCATTGTATAGTTGCGCACATGGCCCATATGGATGCGTCCGGAAGGGTATGGGAACATTTCGAGAACATAATATTTTGGTCGCGCATCGTCATTGTCAGTGGAAAACACATTTTGCTGTTGCCAGACCCTCTGCCAGTGTTTTTCACGTACCGGTGCGTTATAGCGCTCTTTTGCCATGATAGCCCTGTCCTGTTGAATGAGTTCTGTGCGCCATCAAGGACAAAAAAGCCTTGCGGGTCAAGAGAGGGAGGGGCAAAAAGAAAGGAGAGAGATATTCGCCATGCGAAGAAGAGCCCGCTATCATGCACAATCTTCAAACCGTCAAAGAGAAGATAGAAACGGCATGCCGGGAAGCAGGCCGCCCGGCGGATGATGTTGCTCTGGTGGCGGTGAGCAAGACTTTTGAACCTGAAAGCATCATTCCGGTGCTGGAAGCCGGGCAAAGGCGATTTGGCGAAAACCGGGTACAGGAGGCCTTGCGCAAATGGCCTTCATTGCGCGAACAGTTTAAAGGCGTCGAGCTGCATCTGATCGGACCGCTGCAATCCAACAAGACGAAAGAGGCGGTGGCCCTGTTCGATGTCATTCATACGGTGGACCGTGAAAAGATCGCGCGGGCTTTGAAAAAGGAAATGGAGAAACAGGGCAGGGCGGTTGAATTGCTGGTGCAGGTCAACACAGGAGAAGAACCGCAAAAGGCCGGGATTGCGCCGCTGGAACTTGTCGATTTTGTCGGCTTTTGCCGCGATGAACTGAAACTGTCGATCAGCGGTCTGATGTGTATCCCGCCGGTCGATGAAGAACCGGCGCTGCATTTTGCCCTTTTGAAAAAATATGCCGACGAGCTGGGGCTTGCCAAACTTTCAATGGGTATGAGCGGGGACTTTGAAACGGCGATTGCGCTCGGGGCGACTTATGTGCGGGTGGGTTCGGCGATATTCGGGGCGAGGGATTATGGATAGGGGAAAATGATCACATGGGCATGGTGATGACATTTTATGCGTTGAGCAGCAAGAACCTTGCGGAACTGGTTGCTCATCCGGATCGCCTGCCAGCCTTTCAGCGCACAAATGAGGAGGATCAGAAACGGCGTAGTAGCTGGGGGGCGGAAAAATATGAAAAATTCATTCGCGATCAGCAATCCTATGCAAAACAATACAGAAACCCCTGGATTGCCTACGAACCACGCAAAAAGGGCTATAAATCGCTGTTTCGGATGGACCT
>JALXEI010000169.1 GCA_027069645.1 Hyphomicrobiales bacterium | reverse complement strand
AGGCCGCCCTGCCTTCGGGCGGTCATATCGTTCTCGCCGCCTTTGCCATTGGCGGGCCGGAAAAATGCAGCGGTCTGGATATCGTGCAATATGACGCCCCCGGATTGCTGGCCGTGCTGGGAGATGGCTTTGAGCTTCTTGAAACCGTGCAAGAATCCCATGTAACCCCCGCCAACAGCATTCAGGAGTTTTCATATTTCCGCCTGCGGCGCTGTTGAGACTGCCTTGCCCACGGGAGAGAACAAGCTCAACCCGAAGTGATTATTGATCCCATCTTGTGATCCGCCGCGAGCCAATCCTGCTTTAGGATACCAAATGTAAAAGACCATTCGGACAAATACGGGTGAGGAGCAGACCATGAGAAGAAAGCAGGCGCACAGGATCAGGCAATTTGCGATGCCGCGCCATGTCCCTGCTCTGGCCCTTTATGCGACACTTGCCCTGTGGTCCTCAGGGGCAAGCGCATTTTGTATTGAAAACCATGCCGATGCAAAATTACTGTTCGCAGCCAGGCCGGAAAATTCCGCCAGTTCGGACTGGAGCTTTTTCAAATGGATCAAACCGGGAGACAAACACTGCGGCAGACCGCAAAAAGGAAGATCATTGGTAGAGGTTTTTGTCTTTGTGGATGAAGAAGCTCTGGAAGGCTGCGATACGCACACCTCCCCCACCGGCACATTGCGGCTTCAATCATTCTCCCCCTTCGATAATTGTGCATGGAGTGAATGAGACAAGCCCCCATCACCCCGGCAAGAGCCGGGATGATGCGGGAAGAATTTATTTCAGGCTGGCGCAGAAACGCTGGATACGCTGGCAAGCCTCGGTCAGCGCCTCGGTTGAGGTGGCGTAGGAAACCCGGAAGAACGGGGAAAGGCCAAAAGCCTCACCATGCACAACCGCCACGCCCTCATCTTCCAGCAGCGCTGTTGCAAACTCGCCATCCGTCGTGATCACCTTGCCCCCCGGAGTGGATTTGCCCATGCAGCCTTCTATGGAAGGATAGACATAAAACGCGCCTTCCGGTGTCGGGCAGGAAATACCGGCAGCCTGATTGAGCATGGAGACAACCAGATCCCGGCGCTCCTTGAAAATGGCGGCCCGTTCCTTGATGAAATCCTGCGGACCGTTTAGCGCCTCCACAGAAGCCCACTGGCTGATGCTGGTGGGGTTTGAAGTGGATTGCGACTGGATCTTGCGCATGGCGCCGATCAGTTCCTCAGGCCCCGCGCAATAGCCGATACGCCAGCCGGTCATGGCATAGGCCTTGGAAACCCCGTTCATGGTCAAGGTGCGGTCATACAGCTTTGGCTCGACCTGGGCCATGGTGACGAATTCAAAATCATCATAGACCAGATGCTCATACATATCATCGGTGAGGATATGGACCTTGGGATAATCAAGCAGGACATCGGTAAGCGCCTTGAGTTCCTCGCGTGAATAGGCCGCGCCGGAAGGGTTGGAAGGCGAGTTGAAAATGATCCATTTGGTGCGTGAGGTTATCGCCGCCTCAAGCACTTCGGGGCGTAGCTTGAAGT
>JALXEI010000168.1 GCA_027069645.1 Hyphomicrobiales bacterium | reverse complement strand
GCCGATCTGATGGAAGAGCTGTCCAAAATCGTTCGCGTGATCCGCAAAAAGGACGAAAGCGCGCCGCACAACACATTGTTGGTGCTGGATGCGACCACAGGCCAGAACGCGGTGACACAGGTTGAAGTGTTTCAAAAGCTGGCCAATGTGTCCGGCCTTGTGATGACCAAACTGGATGGCACGGCCAAGGGCGGGGTGCTGGTGGCGCTGGCCGACAAGTTTGGCCTGCCGATCCATGCGATCGGGGTGGGAGAACAGATCGACGATCTGGATGCTTTTGATCCCGAAGAATTTGCCCATGCCCTGACAGGGCTGGAAGAATGATGTAGACTGCCGTTGGGGGTAAAAAGGGTATTGCAATGAAAAAGGCGCATTCCGGAATGAGACATCTGGCCTTGGCGGGTTTTGTTATTCTGTCCACAGTGGCCAGCGGTGCGGCGCAAACCATTCTGCGCATGGACAATGCCAGCTGTATCGGCGGGTTGGACAATCTGGCGAAAGTGGCCAAAGTTGATATCACGCCTACCACAACCCCGCGCAAGGTTGTCGGGAAATGCGATGCCCAATCGGTGCAGGTGGTTGCGCAAAAGGCCGGTGTTGCGCTGGACATCAAGCGGATCAAATGGAACAGAAATGGGCTGTCACCGCTTGCCGATGGGAAATTGCCGGAACAGTTGCGGATGGAATTACGCGGGGTGAAGGTGCTTGAGGCACCGGCTGATGATCCGGCATGGGCCTATCTGGCCGACTATTCCAGATCGGGACGTACGTTTGATGCCCGCCTGGCCTTTGTTTTTGATCCGGGTACCGGTGTGCTGGATCTGACCGGCGCCTCAATCAGTTTTCGCAATGGCAATACCGCCAAATTGTCGGGTCAATTGCATGGCGTAGTTCAGGGTTTCCCCAAGAACCCCCAGATGGGTATTTTCCCGCTGATTATCGACGATCTGATCTTGACCGTCAGCAATGGTGACGCCCGCAAGAACCCGCTGACGGAACTGGGCATAGCTGTGCTAAAGAAGAACATCCCGAATGGCGATATTGGAAAATTTCGCGCGCTGGCGACGCTTTATATCGCCAACGAACTGTCCAGGGTTCTGGACCGCAACGGTCTGGCTGCCTCGCAACAGCTGGTTTCGGATTTGCCCACTCCAAAGGGGGATTTGCTGCTGCGACTGATGGCGGAAAAGGGGTATCCGGTGCTGCGGTTTGGTCTTTTGCGGACCGGCAGCAAGCTGTCCCAGATGCTGGACGGGGTTTCGGTGGAATTTGCCTATGGTCCTGATTTGTTTGCTACCGTGAACTGATGCAGCCGGCTTTGGGGGCATGCGGATGACCGAATGGTTCACCGCGCTGGAAGGCACGCCTGCGGGTCACCAGATTGCACTGGCTCTGGCGCTGGGATCGGCGCTGCTGCACGCGATTTTCGGCGCTTTGCAAAAGGGCAACCATGATCCGTGGCTGTCACGCGGGGCGATCGACATATCCTATGGTCTGATCGCGGTGCCCTTTGTGCTGTTCGTGGTGCCCTGGCC
>JALXEI010000167.1:11696-18269 GCA_027069645.1 Hyphomicrobiales bacterium | reverse complement strand
TGTCAATATCAGGGTTGCCGAGGCCGAAAACAAGCCGGACCAGGACTGGAAACAAAAAGCCACGCAATGGTTTATTGTCTCCGATCTCGGCCTCACCGGCCTTTCTGCCGACGATGGCGTGCATGCCTTCGTGCGCTCGCTCACCAGTGCCGACATGCTGGCTGGCGTCGAAGTTCGCCTGATTGCCAAAAACAACGAGGTGCTGGGAACACAGACCACCGATGGCGGCGGTTTTGTCAGCTTTCCGGCCAGCCTCGCGCGCGGTGAAGGGGGGATGGCCCCGGCCATGCTGGTGGCGCAGACCAAAGCTGGCGACTATGCCTTTCTGGATCTCACAGGACCGGCCTTCGACCTTTCCGACCGCGGCGTCACCGGTCGTCCCGCTCCTGGCCCTGTTGATGTGCATCTGTTCACCGAACGCGGCATTTACAAACCGGGCGAAGTGGTGCATGTCACCGGGCTGGCACGCGACACAAAGGCCAGAGCCCTCTCCGGCCTGCCGCTGACCTTCAAATTCGTGCGCCCCGACAATCGGGAATTCACCCGCAAGCTGGTGAAAGACGAAGGCCTTGGCGGCCGCAGCTTTTCCCTCACCCTGCCCGCATCGGCGAGAACCGGCACCTGGCGCGTGGAAGCCTATACCGATATAAAGGAACCGGCCGTTGGCGAAGCCTCGTTTCTGGTCGAGGATTTCGTTCCCGAACGCATGGATATGATCCTCAAAAGCCACTCGAAGCAACTTTCCGCCACCTCGCCGGTCAATATTGATCTTGAGGGCAAATATCTCTATGGCGCACCGGCCGGAGACCATGCCCTCGAAGGCGCGGTGCTTGTCACAGAACAAACAGGCGATCTGCCCGGCTTCACCGGCTATTATTTCGGCATGGCCGATGAAAAGGTCAAGGCTGTGCGCAAACCGCTTGCTGATCTGCCCCGAACCGATGACACCGGCAAGGCGACGGTTCGGGCCGAACTGCCAACCGTGCCAGATACCACCAAACCGCTGGTCGCCAAAGTCACCCTGCGCCTGCGCGACCCTTCCGGACGCTCCATCGAGCGCAAAATATCTTTCCCGGTACAACCGCGGACACCGCTGATCGGCATCCGGCCGCTGTTCGATGAACTGGACGAAAACAGCATCGCCGAATTCGACATTGCCGTGATGGGCACCGATGGCCGCCGCCGCGCCTATAAAAACCTCACCTGGGAACTGGTGCAACTGCATACACGCTATCAGTGGTACAGGGATGACGGTCGCTGGGACTATCAGAAAATCACTTCCGAAGAACGGCTCGGTTTTGGCAAGATCAATGTTTCCGCCGATAAACCCTTCCGCCTGTCAGCACCGGTCAAATGGGGACAGTTCCGACTCGAAGTGCGCGATGACGAAACGGGTCGCCCTGCCGCCAGCTATGACTTTGATGCCGGCTGGTACGCCTCGGCCGTATCGGATACCCCCGACATGCTCGATGTTGCCCTTGACAAAACCGACTATAATATCGGCGAAACGGCCAGACTGCGCATTGTCTCGCGCATGGCCGGCAAGGCTCTGATTACAGTTCTCAACGGCGGCATTCGCGCCATGAAAACCGTCAGCGTCCCCAAAGGGGCCAGCACCACCGATCTCGTGGTCGAGGAAAGCTGGGGCGCCGGGGCCTATGTCGCCGTCAGCCTTTATCGTCCCATGAATGTGGTCGACAAACGCATGCCCGGACGGGCTATTGGTCTGGCCTGGCTGAATGCCGGTCACAACAGGCGACTGCTTGGTGTGAAACTGCAAGCCCCGGAACGCATCCGCCCCGACAATGCGCTGGATGTACCGGTGACGCTGACCGGCCTCAAACCGGGCGAAAAGGCCTATGTGGTCGCCAGTGCCGTCGATGTGGGCATTCTCAATCTCACCGGTTACAAACCGCCGGCACCTGAAAAACATTTCCTTTCGCAGCGTCGCCTTGGTGCCGAATTCCGCGACCTCTATGGCCGTTTGATCAATGGCATGCAGGGCGTGCGCGGCTCCATTCGCTCCGGCGGTGACGGTGCCGGCGCGGCAGGCGGAATGAACATGAATGGCAACCCGCCCGATACAAAACCCCTCGCCCGCTTCAGCGGCATTGTCAGGGTGGATGAAAATGGCAGGGCCATGCTGCACTTCGATATCCCCGCCTTCAACGGCACGGTAAAGGTCATGGCCGTCGCCTGGAGCGCCGACCGTATGGGCCATGCGGCCAGAGATGTCATTGTTCGCGACCGCGTGATTGTCACCGGTACAACGCCGCGTTTCCTTGCCAAAGGCGACCGCTCGCAACTGCATCTCGTCCTGCACAATGTCGAGGGTCCTGCCGGTGCCTACAGTCTGGAAGTCAGCAGCGCACTCGACAGCCGCAATGGTGCCGGTTCCATCACCCCGCCGCAAAAACTCGATATCAGCCTCGCTGCCGACCAGCGCCACACGGTCAGGATTGCCCTTGCGCCCGATGCCATTGGCAAGGCAGTGATCACCGCCCACCTCACCGGACCGGACAATATCGATATCACAAGAAATTACGAAATTCCCGTCCATCCGGCCTATCCGCGCATCACGCGCCAGTCGGTGCAAACGGTCGCCAGCGGCACCAGCCTGATCCTGTCGCGTGATATCTTTACCGGGCTGGTTCCCGGCACCGAAAAAGCCACCCTGTCGGTCGGCCCCTCCAGTCTGCCCGATATCCCCGGACTGCTGGCGGCCCTTGACCGCTACCCTTATGGCTGCTCGGAGCAGATCACCTCGCGCGCCCTGCCCCTGCTCTACCTCTCCAGTGTCGCCGAACAGGCCGGGATCAGCGAGGACAGGGGCAAGGAGCTGAAAAAAACCGTCCAGAAGGCCATCTACCGGCTGATTTCGCGTCAGGGCTATAATGGCAGCTTTGGCCTGTGGTCGAGCGGCAATGGCAGCACCTGGCTGACCGCCTATGTGACGGAATTTCTCACAAGAGCCCGCGAGAAAGGCTTTGACGTGCCGCAAATCAATTTCACCAGTGCGCTCGACAAGCTGGCCAACTCGCTCAACTATGCCTCCGACTTCAAATATGGCGGCGAGGATGTGGCCTATGCGCTCTATGTGCTGGCCCGCAACAAACGCGCCCGCCTGTCGGAAATGCGTTATTATGCCGACGAGAAACTGGATAATTTCGCCACGCCGCTCGCAAAGGCTCAACTGGCCACAGCCCTGTCACTCTATGGCGACCGGGAACGTGCCCAAAAGGTCTATGCCAGCGCCATCAGATCCATCAGCGACAACCCGGATGGAAAAAATATCCGCCGCTACAGTTCCGACTATGGTTCGACACTGCGCGATGGTGCCGCCACCCTGACGCTGATATCGGAAACCGGATTGCGCCAGAGTCTGCTGCCTTCCCTGACCCGCGTGATGGAACGCCAGCAGAAAAATATGAGCGTTGCCGCCACCAATACCCAGGAACAGGCCTGGTTGCTGCTGGCGGCCCATGCCCTGTTTGAAGAGGCACAAACCTATCGTCTTGACCTCAACGGCACCCCTCATCAGGGCACGCTGATCCGCAGCCTGTCCCCGCAGCACCTGGCCACACCCTACCAGGTCAAAAATACAGGCGAGGCCGGTGCTCGCGCGACGATCACCATTTCCGGTTCGCCCGAAACGCCCGAGCCCCCCCGTTCAAACGGTTTTACCATCAGCCGCGAATATTACACCTTTGCAGGCGACAGGGTTGATCCGGCACGGGTGGCTCAAAATACCCGGCTGATTGCCGTTATCAAGGTACATGAAGGCAAACCGGTCGGTGGTCAGATCATGATCAGTGACCCGCTGCCCGCCGGGTTCGAGATCGACAATCCCCGCCTTGTTTCTTCTGCCGATCTCGACGCCCTGTCCTGGTTGCCCAAATCGACCCCCAAACATGTCGAGTTCCGGGATGATCGCTTCCTTGCCGCCTTTGATCTCGAGGCCGGACAGGCACAATCAATCACCACAGCCTATGTGGTGCGAGCGGTCGCGCCGGGGCGCTATGTGCACGGTCCTGCCAGTGTCGAGGATATGTATCGGCCCGAGCGCATGGCCCGCACCGGAACCGGTTTTGTTGAAGTTATCAACGGGCGTTAACCACGGCTTTCCGACCCTGCCTGAAATATGGCAGGATCGAAAACAGCGCCTGTCAGGGAAATAACAAAAATGCGTTGCAAGAGCACAGACAAACGATCAGTCATCAGGAGACTGGCGATCCTGTCGGGATCGGCCCTGGTCCTTCTGCTGATCCTTGCAGGCAGCCTCCAATATGCCGCCAGCCGGATGGGGCCCCTCTCCCTTGCCAGAGCCGAAGACCTTTCCACCATTGTTGTTGATCGCAATAACGAGCTGTTGCGGGCCTTCACAACAAAAGGCGAGCGCTGGCGTCTTCCTGTCGAGCCCGAAGAAGTGGATGCCGGCTATCTCAAACTGTTGCTCACCTATGAGGACCGACGTTTTTACGATCACCACGGCGTTGACCTGCTCGCCAGTCTGCGCGCCATCAAACAGCTGATCGGCAATCGCCGTGTGATCTCCGGTGCCTCGACGCTGACCATGCAGGTGGCCCGCCTGCTGGAGCCACGCGACAAACGCACCCTTGCGGCCAAGCTGCGGCAGACCGTGCGCGCCCTTGAACTGGAACGCAAATTCAGCAAGCGCCAGATTCTGTCGCTTTATCTGCGCCTCGCGCCATTCGGCGGCAATCTGGAGGGTGTCCGGGCCGCTTCACTGGCCTATTTCGGGCGCGAACCCCGTCATTTGTCCCTGGCGGAAGCCGCGCTGCTGGTGGCCCTGCCGCAATCACCCGAAATGCGTCGCCCCGACCGTCACCATGAAAGGGCTGTGAGAGCCCGCAACCGTGTGCTGAAACGGGCCGCACGGTACGGGGCGATTACACTGGCCGAAGCCCAAAGGGCCATGCGCGAGCCGGTGCCCTCAAAACGCCAGAGCTTTCCAAAACTGGCCCCGCATCTGGCCCGGGCCGAACAACAGGCCTTTCCCGACAGGCGCATCCACCGCCTGACAATTGACAGAGGACTTCAAACCCGTCTCCAGAAGCTGGCACGAATTCATGCTGCCCGGCTTGGCAAAAAACATTCCCTCGCCCTTATGGCCATAGACCATATGAGCGGCGAGGTTCGCGCCTATGTCGGCTCCCCCGACTTCCTTGATGACCGCTTTCACGGCCCCATCGACATGACAAGGGCTGTGCGTTCCCCCGGCTCGTCCCTCAAACCCTTTGTTTACGGCCTTGCCTTTGAAGAGGGACTGGCCAATCCCGAAACGCTGATAGACGATGTGCCCACTCGCTTTGGTCACTATTCACCCAAAAATTTCGACCATCAGTGGCGCGGCACGCTCAGCGTCCGCAAGGCTTTGCAAATGTCGCTGAATGTCCCGGCCGTCAAGGTGCTTGACAAGGTTGGCCCGGCTCGCCTTTTTGCGCGTTTCAGGCAAATCGGGGTGGATCTGCAAACACCGCCGGGCACAAGGCCCAACCTGTCGATGATACTGGGTGGACTGGGCATCACCATGCAGGATCTGGCCCGCACCTATGTCGGACTGGCGCGCGGGGGCGAGATCATCGACCTCACCTGGCGGCGCAGCCATAAAAACCCGCAAAGCCGTCGCGGTACCGGTATTCGTCTGATGAGCGAACAGGCGGCCTGGCAGGTCGCCAACATCCTCGCCGATGCCCCCCCGCCGAAAAATGCCCGGCGCGGGCAAATTGCCTACAAAACCGGGACCTCCTATGGTTACCGCGATGCCTGGGCCGCCGGATTTGACGGCAAAACCACCATCATTGTCTGGGCCGGTCGCCCGGATGGCACCGCCAGCCCCGGCCTCACCGGACGCACTGCGGCTGCACCGGCACTGTTCGCCGCATTCGAAACTCTCGGCCGTCCTCTGGCCCCCCTGCCAAAGCCCCCCGAGGGAACCTTGCGGGTCAGTTCCTCTGCCGATCTGCCGGCCCCGCTGCGCCATTTCGAGCGAACCGACACCCTTTATGCCGAACAAAACAGTCTCAATCCGCCGGTCAAAATCGCTTTTCCGCACAATGGCTCGCAACTGGCCCTTTCAACCGGACGCAAAGGCGAGTTTGATCCGCTGGCGATCAGGGCCGAGGGTGGCAAGCTGCCCCTCACATGGATGATCAACGGTGCCCCCGTCAAGGCCAACCGGGCCCGCCGCCAGACCTTCTGGAAACCGCGTGAGAAAGGCTTTGTGCGTCTTGGCGTGCTGGATGCGCTGGGCCGCGCCGACAGTGTACTGGTTCGGGTCGAGTGATCCCGAAAACTATAGGGATTGACCGTTGTATTACGGGATTATCCCCTTGGCGCAAGTAAGGTAAATTGCTATATTTAGGTCATTGGATGGGAGCTACACCAATGACCGACAAATTCACAGTTCGCGATTATCTGGCATAAGCATCTCGAATCTTTACAAATTTCTGTGCTTATGTTATCAAAAAAAAGCGGGCGGCCAAGCCGCCCGCTCGACTATGCTATTAATAGCAGTGGGAAACTGACCGGTACCAACAGCCAGTTCCCGAG
>JALXEI010000167.1:8265-11686 GCA_027069645.1 Hyphomicrobiales bacterium | reverse complement strand
TCCTCACACCTCCTTTCCGGCATCTACCACTGCCGGTATGGGCTGATGGGTTCAGCAAGTTTAATCATGGGCACCCATTGAGGCACCCATTGATCTCTCCCATGATTGACCCACGGAACGGTGGCGACCCTACTGGACGCCGCCGTTATTCTTGTTGATGTTCACAGTGACCCCGCCTTTGGATTCGCTTTTGTACATGAGCCCAAAAATCGAGGCAGCGGTCTGTAACCACTTTACCTGCTCGTCAACTGGCCATTCAGAATTAGGCTTGGGAAGTTGTTCGATCAGCCCCTGTACAAATGGATGAAGGTCTGGAGGATTAGCGCCTCCGCCACCCCCTTCCCCAGTATCCGGTGAAGGGGGGCGCGCTTCACCAGTATCCTCCACAATACCCGGCTGGACCAACCGGTCTTTTCCGTGTTCAAAATAACCGGCTTGGTTGGCGGACCTTTCAAACACTTGGCGTGCTTTGCTCTTTTGTTTCTCGGCAACGCCGATTCCTACAATGTCCCTCTCAAAAGCAGCCGCTGGGGGCAGGACGCCACCTTGGTATTTTTCAAAAACAGCCCTGTAGAGCGGCACATTTAGAAAGGCCTGAACCCTTGCCGCACGAACTTGATTTGGGTCAACAATTTGCCTTCCCAAACTTGTCAGTCCGATATTTGGGTTACTTCCTTCGATAAGACCAAACATACGAGCAGTGGACAATTTTGCCCGAAAACTGCTGCTTTTCGAGCTTACACGAAGCCAAGCTGCAAGCTGATCTTCACTGCAATCACCCTGCCCAACATTTTCATGGATTGCTCGCGCAACTTCCATAGCATCATTGAGGTCCATATAAGGAAAGCCGATAGTCGATCTCTGCCGGCCCCCACCAGCACCTTCTGATTTTTGGCTTTCAATATCCAGTGATGCGGTTTCGCTGTCGCCATTCATGGGGATACATCCATCCGTTCGAGTGGTTACCATGTGATCGAACATTGCACGAACCAATGGATAGGTCAAGTGTAGTTAATGCGAAAAGTGGATAAAGTTGAATCCTATCCATTTTTACGCAGAAGGCAGGCGACTTTGGGTGGATACGGATGTGCAGGGATGCTCACTTGCATCAAGGAGATAATCCCGTTGTGTTATGCTCAGTTTCGCAAACCATCTCGCGCCGCGGGCAAGCGCAGCGCAGAACCGGGATCCAGAGTCTCAAGTGATATGCCTTTGTTTTTGTAACCCGAATAATGGGCAAGGATGTTCAGAAAAGCCCGTCAACAAACAAGGATTTTCGGTTGTATTTCAGTGTCATCCCCGCGCAGGCGGGGAACCATAACCACGAAACTGCCGGTTTGCGGATATGCCAACAGGTTCCGATGACCTGATTATCGTGCCGTAACCCGCAAGGCTGCGGCGTATGGATCCCCGCCTGCGCGGGGATGACGTTTTTTGTTGCTCCTGGATCCCGGCGCTCCGCTTTGCTCCGACCGGGAAGCGAAACATCAAGGCGAAAAGAGAAAGGTCAGACAGGCTTTTGGCGCCCTGGCATAAAGCCCTTCAGTAAAATACCGGCAGACCGAAAAAGTTTTCGTGAAAGCTGATCACAAAGCTCCAGGCGGCAAGGGCCGTGACAAAAACGGGCCAGCCCGTCTCCTTTATGGCAAGGGCAAAAGACTGACGCCCCTGGAAAACAGCCGCAAACGGTATATTGGAGGTTTCCTCAAGTATCTTTTGCCAGCGCGATGGCTCGATCAGTCTCGCCCGACGACGATCCACGGGAAGCGTACCCAGTCCGGCCAGAACCAGGAAATAGCCAAACAGCGAAAGACCGGCCGGGTCGGCATTGTTAAGCATGTGAATGGCAGACCACAAAACCACGGCCCATAACAGCGGGTGGCGGGTTATACGCAACACGCCTGTGATGGCATCAGGACGGGCAAGGGCCTGCTCTGCGGTCAACAAAACCGGGGGACGATGGACAAGGGCGGCGGCAAGAAACCAGAAAGCCACAAGCATGCCCCCGGCACTCACCCCGCGGACAGCGGGAGACGTGACAAACCAGGGACCGCTATGTTCGGCGCCCCAGAAGGCGATAAACAGCCAGACGAACATGACCAGCGAGATTGCCGAATAGACCAGCATGAATGTGGTTCTGCCAAAATGCCTGATGGCCCACCCGCGCAAACTTGTCGAGGGAAGTGCGTGAAAGAGCGTAAACACTGTTATTGACAGCCAGAGTTCGGTCATTGTTTTGGGTCTTGTCCTTTTTCTTCACGCCGGTTTTGCCCACCTTTCCGCTTTTCGCATGCAGGGCATTTGCATCCGGCTCCGCACCCTTACTGACAATTTTTTTCTTTTTGTCAACAACGGGCTTGTCGTCCCCCGCCGCGGGATCGGCATTGCTCTGCTCATCCTCTTCATAGGACAGGGTGCCCCATTCGAGTTGTTTATAGTCGAAACCGTTTTCGATTGTGGGCTTGATGATCCTGAAATAGGGCGAAAGGTCAAAATCCCGCGGTGCAAACAGGGAATGATGACGAATATGGAGAATTTCCCGGCGGGTATAGGTGCCAATGCCGAGCTGTTTTTCCTTGCTGCGCACGCGTTCAACGCGCGGCAGCATGGGATATTTCACCGACTGAAAGGCCTGGGCGATCAGGGTCGAGCAGATGGCGCGCGACGGTTCACCGCTGCCAAGGGCAATCATGCGTCGACGCCAGCGCATGGGAACGGGTGGCGTTGGCAGTAAATAGCGCATCAGGTCAATGATATTTCGCATGTCATATTTGAGACCAATGCTGCCAACCATAAAGTCGACCACCTTCTGTCGATCCTTGCGGGTCAGCCCGACAGGACGGCAAATACGGGTATTAAAACGCTGATATTTGTCGAGAGGCGCTGCCACACAGCCCTCGCCCAGATTGACCTCGATAAGGGTCAAACGCTTGCCATTTTCGTCGCGCTCGCCCACCGCATCGCCGACATAGAGCGCCGCATGGGACCAGGTGGACTGGGTGAGATATTTGATCGCCGAAGACACTTTCTGATTGCCCTCGACAAGCAGCACATCTCCTGGCATCAGCACACGTTCAAGTGTTTCAGGGTCAGAGGGTGTAAACGGCTCGTAACCACTGGTCTCGCGCGACAGGATATGGGCAATCCCATCGCCGATTTTATCCAGTATTCCGTTCACAAAACTCATTTGCCGCACTCAAACACTTTTATATCTTTGGGCCCTCATCTCTGAATTCAGTCTGCCAGTATAGACATATATAAGTATAAAAGCTGTAAAGAGGACAAATTTTGGTTAGGCCGTAAACTCGTAAACAGGATCGATAATGGTGCCAAAAGCGCAAAAATACGAGGTTAAAATGATCGCCGCGCGTACTTTTGTACGTGCAAGATCATTTTGGCCGCGGATTGCAGCGCTTTTGGC
>JALXEI010000167.1:0-8255 GCA_027069645.1 Hyphomicrobiales bacterium | reverse complement strand
CCTGCGGACAGGGCAGATTTGCTCCCCCGCTGTGTTGCAGGTTCTTGAAAACCGGAAGGTTTCCTGCGAACCTGCGCCTTGCGGGAAAACAAATCTGCTCCTGCCATTTCGACCCTGTTTACGAGTTTACGGCCTAAAGCGAGGCAACCAGCGCAAACAGGCCGATCGGAGCCAGCAATGTCCATTGCGGCAAGACCATCACATCTTCAAACCACACATAAGACAGACCGGCAAAAATCCCGGCAAACAGCAGATAATACAACCCCAGCAAGACACCAACCGGGCGCGCCTTTGGCCGTTGCACCCGAAAAGCCCGGAAAAATGCGAGGGCCGAAACCAGAAACATCAGACTGATGCCATGCCAGACCGCCATGATCGCCGCCCGCACATGCAAGGGCACCGTGCTGGCCATGACCGGGTTGAGCGTGTCGATCCCCCCCATCACCGCATGCAGCGCTCCGGTTGCCAGACAAAGCACTCCCGCCATCAGAAACAGCCAGCGCATTTCATTCTCCCTTTAAAAACAGGTCATTGATTAACCATAGTGTAATCCACCCGTTCTATAGTAAACGGATCAGTCTTTTTGTTCAGTTGTTTGTGTATGTGTAGTCAAAGGGTTTCCTCATGTCGAGTTTCAGCACGGGCGGCAAGGCCTCGCTTTTTGTCATTTCCGCTCGTTTGGCTGCTTTCACCTTTCTTACCCTGATCGTCACCCTTTCACTGTTCGCCCTGTGGTTTGACCGCACTTTTTCCGGTGAATTACGCGCCGTTCTCGATCACAGACCGCCCGTCATCACCATTGTCGACGAAAAAGGCCGTTTGCTGGCCAAACGAGGCGTCCGGGATCGTGAAATTCCCCTTGCCAAAATACCGCAATTTCTCATTGACGCCGTCATATCAACGGAGGACCGGCGCTTTTTCAGCCATTTCGGTGTTGACCCCCGCGGACTGGCGCGCGCCATATGGAACAATCTCGCCCGGGGACGCCTGCGCGAAGGGGGCAGCACAATCACCCAGCAGCTTGTCAAAAATGTCTTTTTAACCCGCAAACGCACCCTGACGCGCAAATTTCGCGAACTGATCATCTCCTTCTGGCTGGAAACACACTATAGCAAGCGCCGGATCCTCGAATATTATTTCAACCGGGTTTATTTCGGCGCCGGGGCAAGCCACGGTGTTGAAGCGGCCGCACAGCGCTATTTCAACAAATCGGCAGAAGATCTTGACCTTTCCCAGTCCGCCATGCTGGCAGGACTGCTGAAGGCCCCCTCCTGGTATTCCCCCCGCAAAAATCTGACACGCGCGCAACAACGCGCCGATGTCGTCCTCGACAATATGCTGGAAACCGGCGCCATCACCCCGGCGCAGGCGCAGCAGGCCGCCGCACATCCGGCCCGCCCGGTTGGTCGCAAAACAAATCCTCGCAAAATTGTCGGGACAGAATACGCCATCGACCGGATCATGACGGAATTGCACCATTCTATCGGGCCGATCGAAACCGATCTGATTGTCAAAACAACGCTCAATTTCGACTGGCAGGTCAGGGCACAGGCACTTGTGGCCCGCATGATCGCGCAAAACCGGTTCTCGAAAAATATCGACCAGGCCGCAGCGGTCATGATGGACGAAAGCGGTGGCATAAAGCTGATGGTTGGCGGGGCCTCCTATGCCGAAAGCCGCTTCAATCGCATCACAATGGCCCATCGCCAGCCCGGTTCCACCTTCAAGCCGATTGTCTATCTGGCGGCACTCGAAAATGGTCTTTCTGCCAACAGTATTGTCATGGATCGCCGGATCAAAATAAGCGGTTGGCACCCGCGCAATTATGCCCGTTTCCACCGTGGCCCGGTCACCCTGCGCACGGCGCTGGCCCGTTCTATCAATGCCGTTGCCGCCGCACTGGCCGATGATGTCGGTCTTGACCGGGTCATTGCCACTGCAAAAAGGCTTGGCATACACTCCCGACTAAACAAATTTCCGGCCCTTGCCCTTGGCAGCAGCGAGGTCACACCTCTGGAGATCACCGGCGCCTATGTATCTTTCATGAATGGCGGCTTTCGGGCCACGCCCCATATCATTGCCGAAGTGACAACCCCTTCAGGCGAAGTGCTCCATGCCTTTTCATCAGGTCACCGCAAACGCATCATTGATCAGACCTATATCTATGACATGAACGACATGCTGGGGGCCGTGGTGCGGAGCGGCACCGGCAAGCGGGCCCGGCTTGGCGCGCATGCGGTTGCTGGCAAAACCGGTACAACCCAGGGCTATCGCGATGCCTGGTTCATCGGCTATACGGGATATTTTACCTGTGGCGTCTGGGCCGGAAACGATGACAACAGCCCGACGAACAAGGTCAGCGGGGGGAAATTGCCAGCCGAATTATGGAAACAGATCATGCAAATGACCCATGCCGGTCTCAAGCCGCGCCCCCTGCCCGGCCTCGGCAGCGGGCCGGACAATACGGCACAGGCCATAATTCTCGCCGAACAATTGCCACAGGAAGACATCCGGGTGCGTGAGGAAAATATTATTCCTGCCGGAATTTTGGCAAATAACGATAATGACCGGTGATTTTATAGTCAAACAGCATGTCTTCGAGCTTTGGTCCGGCGCCGATATTATGAACGATGAGCGGACGGCTGCCATCGGCACTTTTACGATCGGTGACAATGCCGATATGTGGCAGTTTCGTCTGCACGAGGCTTGATTTCTCGCGACCGGCCAGATCCCAGGTGACCAGATCGCCGGGCCGGTAGTCGGCTCCCCTTTTGCTGATTTTCAGCTTTTCGCCGTGGCGGGCAAAAAACACCCGCAGATTGGGCACCCGACGATGATCGATATTTTTATCTGTACGCTTTAATCCCCAGCGTTTGGGATATTTTGAAAAAGCCCGCCGCATATCCTCATGCACCCGCTTTTGCAGATCAATGCCAATGGCCCGATAAGCGCGAATAACAACATCCGAACATACCCCGGTATCCGCCGGAACATCTCCAAGAGGATAGGAAATGGCCACATAGGCGCCATCATATCGCACACGGGCACGGGTGCGGGCTATGGCGGCATTTGACAGCCTTTCGGCCAGCATCTCCGATGCAAGGGGGGCCGAGCGCACCGACGACAGGCTGTCAGCGATGATCAATAAAAGCAGCAGGCCGGAAATCAGTTTCAGCAATTTGAACATGAGACAAGTCTGGTGCGCAAGTCCGGCAGGTTTATGGCGACAACCAAATCATCCTGCCAGAGATTCCGCTTCGGTAATCTCGCGGGTTATAGCCTCGACAGCGGCCAGCGGATCGGCGGCTCCGGTCACGGGTCGCCCGATAACCAGATAATCGGCCCCGGCCTTTATGGCTCGCCCGGGTGTCATGACGCGGTTCTGATCTCCCCTGTCGGTTCCGGCCGGACGAATACCCGGCGTGATAATCAGTCGGTCAGCACCGACAACCTTGCGTATGGCCGCCGCTTCATATCCCGAACTGATCACCCCGTCAAACCCGCAATCCGCGGCCATCTGTGCCCGGTGCAGGGCCAGCTGCGCCGCTGTTCGGTCAACAATCCCCTGCTGTTCGAGATCCCGGTCGTCGAGATGGGTCATGACCGTCACACCCAGCAATTTCAGGGCACTGTTCCCCCTGCCCTCAACCGCCGCGTTCAAAGTCTTTTCATCCACCGCATGAACAGTCAAAAAGGCCGCGCCTGTGCGTGCCACAGCCCTGGTCGCCTGCATCACTGTATGGCCAATGTCCAGCAATTTGAGATCAAGGAAAACCTGCTCTCCGGCATCGGCCAGCTCGCATGCCAGCTCCAGCCCGCCGGAATAGACCAGCTCCATACCGATCTTGAACACGCCAACCCGGCCCCGCAAACGCTTCGCCAGTTCCCTCGCCTCTTCAACAGAGGAGAAATCAAGCGCGACAATGATTCGGTCTTTTGCTGTCGTCATGGCGGGTTCAATGGGTCGTCGAGGGACGTTCAATGGATATAATGGCTTCCTCGGGAGTGGCGTTGCTGAACAAAACAGCCATCAGACCGGGATAATACTGGTCCATTGTCGAAACGCCCGCGCCGACCATGTTGCCGACCATATCCGTTGACAACTGCCCCCCTTCCAGATCGACAGAAACCTTGTAGCCGAGTTCACCGTCTTCCATATCGAGATCGAAATTGCCCAGATTGAGTCCGTAATTGGCGCGCGCGATAAATTCGGCCACGAGAAGCAGCTTTTTATCCGGCACATTATTATCCTGAGCGACATAGACGGTCAGCAAGTCCTTTTCCTCGACGCTGTAGATAATCAGTCGGAAAGAGGCATTTTTGGCATTGACGCCGGTCTTGATGACATCATTTTCCTCATCTTTTTCAAATTTCCATCCGATCTCGTTCAGATAGTCTTCGACAATGTCGATCAATGCACCCATGAATTCCTCCAGGAAGCCTTTTGTTCAGCCTTTCAGCAAGGCGGCGTCATGAAACAGGATAATAGTCACAGCCCGGGATTTGCCAAGCCTTTTCGCGGAAAAGGATCGTTTGTGAATTGTTTTCATGGCCCTCGTGACAGGAATACCAAAAAGAAAAAAACTGACTCACGCTTTTCTTTTCCATCTGGATATATCGCTTCCCGGACAAGCGACAGCGCCGATCCGGGACCCAGGGCATCACGACGGATATTGCGGAGGGGTTCGGAAGAAACCGATAGTGCACGGGCTGCGGCCCTGGGCCCCGGCTCAGGGCCGGGGAGCGGGGCGATTGACCAACCGGACCCGAATGGAATGGTCAGCCTTTTGCATTCGGTAAGAGGCCAGTATTTCAGCCCCCGATCAGGCCCCTGTACTGCTCCAGAATTCCCTGACCCGTGAAAAAAAGCCGCTGCTGTCAGGGTGGGTTTTGTCCGTGCAGGCCTTTGAAAAGGCGCGCAGAAGATCCTTTTGTTTCTTCGACAGGTTTTTGGGTGTTTCAACCTCGACCTGAATATACAAATCACCCAGTTTGCTGGTGCGCAAAACCGGCATGCCCTTGCCGCGCAGACGGAACTGCTTGCCACTTTGCGTGCCTTCCGGGATCTTGACCCTGGTGCGGCCACCATCCACAGTCGGCACCTCGATCTGGCCTCCCAGCGCCGCTGCGGTCATGGCGATGGGCACGCGGCAAAACAGATCGGCACCGTCGCGCTGGAAAAACTGGTGCGGGCGGATCGACAAAAAGATATAGAGATCGCCGGACGCGCCTCCTTTTGTGCCTGCTTCCCCCTCACCGGCAAGACGAATGCGTGTGCCGTCCTCAACACCTGCCGGAATATTGACGCTAAGCGTCCGCTCCTTGACCTTGCGACCGGTGCCGCGACAATCCGGGCAGGGATTGTCAATGACTTCGCCGTGACCGTGACAATCGGGACAGGTGCGCTCGATGGTAAAGAAACCCTGGGCGGCTCGCACCTTGCCCGAACCGTGACAGGTCCGGCAGGATGTCGGTTTTGTCCCTTTTTTGGCCCCCGATCCCTTGCAGGTCTCGCAGGTCCTCGGGGTTGGCACGCTGATTTCTGCGTTTTTGCCCTTGTAGGCTTCTTCCAGGGTGATTTCCATATTGTAGCGCAGATCATCACCGCGCTGGCGACCGCCACGTCCCCGGCGATGCCCGCCACCTGCCGCGCCACCAAAGCCGAACAGGTCTTCGAAAATGTCCGACATCGAGGCCCCGAAATCGGCGCCAAACCCGTGTTGCCCGGCACCACCGCCGCCCATGCCCCCCTCAAAGGCCGCGTGGCCATACTGGTCATAGGCAGCCCTTTTTTGCGGATCTTTCAGAACTTCATAGGCCTCCCCTACTTCCTTGAAACGTTTTTCGGAAGCCTGGTCACCCTGATTTCGATCAGGATGATATTTTTTCGCCAGTTTGCGAAAAGCCGATTTCAACTCGGCATCACTGGCCTGCCTTGATACCTGCAAGATTTCATAGTAACAGCGCTTGCTCATATTTTTATCAACCGTCCTGTGTTTTTTGCAGTTTCAGAACAGCATTCATTCTGGTCTGCAAAGCAATTTCATACCCTGCTGCCTGACAGGCCTTCAGCGCAGCAGCCCCTGTTCCCGAAATGGTCTCAAGAACGATCCAGCGCGGAAACAGTGCCGGTTCGGCCTTCGCAAAGAAAGCCCGGAAGACGTCAGCTTCCCCGCCCTCGATATCAATCTTGAGGATATCGACAGTTTCAATATTTTCATCCGCGAGCAGAGTTGCAAGGGGGATTATGGCAACCTTGACAAATTCGTCAGCCGTCTTTCCTGTCGCGCGGCCTTTTTCTCTCGCATCTGCCGGATGTCCCGAAGCCTCCATTTCGTTTGTCGTTGCCAGCCTGATTTCGCCGCGATTGCTGCCCGCAAAGGTCAGGTGTCCTGTTTGCGCATCCGAACCCAGCGCCCTGTCAACAATTTTTACCCTGT
This sequence comes from Hyphomicrobiales bacterium, assembly GCA_027069645.1. Classification (GTDB taxonomy): domain Bacteria; phylum Pseudomonadota; class Alphaproteobacteria; order Rhizobiales; family JAKIUO01; genus JAKIUO01. The sequence continues at coordinate 1,815 of JALXEI010000167.1, read as the reverse complement.
CAGCCGCACCCGAAGCTTCGATATTGAAGGCCAGGCGCTGCCTGTTGACAGGATCCGGCTCAATCGCAAGAATACGAACATCGCACCCCGCCACTGCGGCCTCTCCCAGTACAAACAGGGTATACATGCCCACATTGGCACCGGCATCGACAAAAACAAGCGGCCTGTCGGCCTTGTGCGCCGCAATGATCCATGAAATTTTCTCACGTTCCTTGCGGTCCCACCAGGCCGAACGGGCAAAGACCCGCTTTTCGCACAGATTGTCACGCGGATAAAGACGGGCCCGCTGACCGGCAAAAATTTCGATATCGAACGGATCAGGCCGCGCAAACAGCGCCGCCCGTCGCGCAACAGAAGAAAAAATCCGGCGTACAGCTCCCTTGCGTGACCCTCCTGCCATAAGACGCAGTTTCTCCCGCCAGGGGGAAAGAGCAAATTGACCAAAAGGTGGAGCACCCATATCCGTTCTCATCAAATCATTGCCTGCCAGACGCGGAAAGGCCGGGATGCGCCACCCCGGCCTGTCCGTCAGGTTCTCCTGAAGCTGCGATCAGGCCGATTTTTTATCATCATCGCTGATGTCTTCAAAATCGGCATCGACAACATCATCGTCGCCGCCGGCATCTCCTCCGGCACCTGCGCCCATATCCCCCGGGGCCTCTTCATTGGCACTCTGGGCATAAAGGGCTTCACCAATTTTCATGCTGGCCTGTGCCAGTGTGTCGGCCTTGCTCTTGATGAGCTCGCCATCATCACCTTCCATTGCCGATTTCAGATCGGAGATCGCACTTTCAACAGTACTCTTGTCAGAGTCGGAGACCTTGTCGCCCAGTTCTTCCAGTGTCTTCTCGGTACCGTGAATGAGCGATTCGGCCTGGTTGCGGGCTTCGACCAGTTCGCGGGCCTTTTTATCCTCATCCGCGTGCGCTTCGGCATCCTTGACCATCTTTTCGATGTCTTCATCGGAGAGGCCACCCGAAGCCTGAATACGGATCGACTGTTCCTTGCCGGTCGCCTTGTCCTTTGCCGAGACATGCACAATGCCGTTGGCATCAATATCGAAGGTGACCTCGATCTGGGGCATGCCGCGCGGTGCCGGGGGAATATCCTCCAGATTGAACTGTCCGAGAGTCTTGTTGTCCCGCGCCATTTCACGTTCACCCTGGAAGACCGAAATGGTCACGGCGGTCTGTCCGTCTTCTGCGGTCGAGAAGGTCTGGCTTTTCTTGGTGGGGATGGTCGTGTTGCGGTCAATCAGCCGCGTGAACACGCCGCCCAGTGTTTCAATGCCAAGGGACAGCGGCGTCACATCAAGCAGCAAGACGTCCTTGACGTCGCCCTGCAGAACACCGGCCTGAATGGCCGCACCCATCGCCACAACTTCATCAGGGTTGACACCGCGATGAGGATCACGACCAAAAAAGTTTTTCACCACTTCCTGAATCTTGGGCATGCGGGTCATGCCACCAACGAGAATGACCTCGTCAATTTCTCCGGCCTGCAATCCGGCATCTTTCAACGCAGCCTTGCAAGGTTCCACAGTCCGCTGAACCAGATCATCGACAAGACTTTCCAGCTTGGCACGGGTCAGCTTCATGTTGAGATGTTTGGGGCCGGAAGCATCGGCGGTGATAAAGGGCAGATTAATCTCGGTCTGCTGGGCACTCGAAAGCTCTTTCTTGGCCTTTTCGGCTTCGTCTTTCAAACGTTGCAGAGCGAGCTTGTCCTCGCGAAGATCAATACCATTTTCCTTTTTGAACTCGTCGGCCAGATAGTCAACCAGCCGCATGTCGAAATCTTCACCACCAAGGAAGG
>JALXEI010000166.1 GCA_027069645.1 Hyphomicrobiales bacterium | reverse complement strand
TTCAAAACAGGTTCATTTTGTGTTTCAGGAGCAGTCTCATGGGTTTTATTGCCGACAGTCTTTCACGGGTCAAACCATCCGCCACCATCGCCGTTTCCACCAAGGCGCGCGAGCTGAAAGCCGCCGGGCGCGATGTCATTGGCCTTGGCGCGGGGGAGCCGGATTTCGACACGCCGGACAATATCAAGCAAGCGGCCAAGGCGGCCATTGACCGGGGCGAGACCAAATATACCGCGGCCGATGGCATGCCGGAACTGAAGCAGGCCATTTGCGACAAGTTCAAACGCGAAAACGGCCTGGACTATGAACCGGCGCAGGTCTCGGTCGGCACCGGCGGCAAGCAGATATTGTTCAACGCGCTGGTCGCCACCCTGAACCCCGGCGACGAGGTGCTGATCCCGGCGCCCTACTGGGTGAGCTATCCCGACATGACCTTGCTGGCGGGCGGCGAACCCAAAATCGTCGAGACCACGCAGGACAATGATTTCAAGCTGCAAGCCGATGATCTGCGTGCCGCCATCACGGACAAGACCAAATGGCTGATCTTCAACTCGCCTTCCAACCCGACGGGCGGCGCCTATACCCGTGATGAACTAAAGGCGCTGACCGATGTGCTGCTTGATTTCCCGCATGTCTGGGTGATGACGGATGATATGTATGAGCATCTGGTCTATGACGATTTTGAATTTGTCACCCCGGCGCAGGTGGAACCAAAGCTGAAAGACCGCACTTTGACGTGTAACGGTGTCTCCAAGGCCTACGCCATGACCGGCTGGCGCATCGGCTATGCGGCGGGGCCGGTGGAACTGATCAATGCCATGCGCAAAATCCAGAGCCAGAGCACCAGCAACCCCTGTTCGATCAGCCAGTGGGCGGCGCTTGAAGCCCTCAACGGTCCACAGGACTTTTTGAAAGAGCGGGCCGACGCTTTCAAGGCACGGCGTGATCTGGTGGTCGGCCTTTTGAACGAATGCGAAGGCATTGACTGCCTGACACCCGAAGGCGCCTTTTATGTCTATCCCTCCTGCAAGGACTGCATGGGCAAAACCAGCAAGGGCGGCAAAAAACTGGAAACGGACAGCGATTTTGTCACCGCGCTGCTGGAAGAACAGGGCGTTGCCGCCGTGCCGGGTGAAGCCTTTGGCCTGTCGCCCCATTTCCGCGTTTCCTACGCCACCAGCACCGAAGCACTCACCGAGGCTTGCAAACGCATCAAACAGTTTTGCGCGGATCTGTCATAACATTATGCCGGAACTGACAAAGAAAACAGCCTTGCGCCATGACTGGCCCCTTGAAGAAATCGAGGCCCTGATGGCGCGGCCTTTCAACGATCTTTTGTTCGAGGCGCAGAGCGTACATCGGCAGCATTTTGATCCCGGCGAAATACAGGCCAGCGCTCTATTGAGTATCAAGACCGGCGGCTGTCCCGAAGATTGCGGCTATTGTGCGCAAAGCATGAAAAATGACAGCACGCTGGAACCGGGCGGTCTGATCCCGCTGCAAGAAGTCGTCAATGCAGCAAAGGCCGCCAAAGCCGCCGGTTCAAGCCGTTTTTGCATGGGTGCGGCCTGGCGCAAGCCCGGAGACAGCAGCCTGTCGCGGGTCATCGAGATGATCGAGGCGGTGCGGGGCCTCGGCCTTGAGACCTGCGCCACGCTGGGCATGCTGAGCGCCGAACAGGCCAGGCGGCTGAAACAGGCCGGGCTTGACTATTACAATCACAATATTGACACCTCGCCCGAATATTACGCCAATATCATCACCACCCGCACTTTTGCGGACCGGCTTGAGACACTTGAACATGTGCGAAAAGCCGGGATCAATGTTTGCTCCGGCGTCATTCTCGGCATGGGCGAAAACCGCAAGGATCGCGCCCGCATGTTGCAGGTTCTGGCCACACAGCCCGAACATCCGCAATCCGTGCCGGTCAATCTGCTGGTACCGATCAAAGGTACACCGCTGGAAAATGCCCCGGCGCTCGATATATTCGAGCTGATCCGCACCATCGCCACGGCCCGCATAACCATGCCCCGCTCTTATGTGCGCCTGTCCGCCGGGCGCGAAGCCCTGAGCGACGAGGCCCAGGCGCTTTGCTTTCTGGCCGGAGCCAACTCCTTTTTTCATGGCGAGCAACTCCTCACCACCGCCAATGCCGAACCGGACCGCGACAGTGGTCTGCTGGAGAGGCTGGGCCTGTCTCTTGCAAAAGGGCCGCGGGAACAGGGATCTCAAGGAAAGGAGACACCCGGAAGAGGGACAAGCCTTTGACGATGTTTTGAAAAACGGCTATAACCGGCCGTAAAGAAACCCCTTGCATGAAAGGCCCCGCTTATGACGGTTTCCACGCGCACAAACCTCGTCCTGCCCGTTACCAGCCTCCCCTTGCAACTTCTGACGGTGGTCGTCGGTAGCGCCCTGCTTACTGTCTCGGCAAAAATACAGGTACCGTTCTGGCCGGTCCCTATGACCTTGCAGGTCATGGCCGTGCTGGGACTCGCTGCGGCGCTGGGCTGGCGTCTGGGCGCTGCGACTGTCGCGCTTTATCTGGCAGAGGGCGCATTTGGCCTGCCGGTGTTTGCCGGAACACCTGAAAAGGGTATCGGGCTTGCCTATATGATGGGACCAACCGGAGGTTATCTGGCGGGCTTTTTGCTAGCCGCCCTGCTGGTTGGTACTTTCGCCGAACGCGGCCTTGTCAGACGCCCCGTCGCCCTGTTTTTTCTCATGCTGGCAGGCCTTGCAGCCATCTATGCGCCCGGCCTCATCTGGCTGGCCCAATTCACCGGCTGGGAAAAATCGGTTACGCTCGGCTTCATGCCCTTCATTGCCGGTGACCTGCTAAAGGTCGCGGTCATCGCCCTCGCCTTTCCCGCTTTGAGAGGTTTGCAACATTTGTTCACCGGAACAAGGCGGGATCGGTAATCAAGCGCCGGACGGTCGGGCTAATTGCCAAAACGAATTGTGTGCACTTGCAGCATTTTTGTCCGCTGTGCGGTCAGACTTGAAAGGCAGGTCTTGTAGAGCAACGGGCGCACCTTGCCCTTGTCACCCAGATAGGTATAGGACTTGCAGGCCCTGTTGCGAAACACCAGCCAGGAACGCTGGGCCTTGCGCAGGGCTTTTTTGTGCGCTCCCTTTTGTGCCTTCATAGCCATCTGATAGACACGGTTCATGCGGCGATCACTGGCCTGATAGGCCTTTTCGGCGCAAATCTTCATGGCCGCCGGTGTCGGACGGTTCGCACACCCGGCCTGCGCTCCTGTTATCCCAGCCAAACTCGCAACCAGTGCCATCAACAACGCTTTCATGATCTTTTCCTTTCCGGCAATCCTGTACCAATGGACTCAAAATGGGATCACCAGGGGTAAAAAGGAACAATCAGAACAACTTCAATAACCTTCAGCTTCCGCCAAAAACCCTTTTTCCGATGATGAAATATGGAATTTGGCAAAATGCAAAACGACCGACTGAAGCTTTCCCCTCTTTCAGTTCCGAAAAGGTTGGCGGCTAGCCACGCTCATCCTTGGAACTGGACATGACGAAATAGGAAACAATGCTGCTCACTTGCGGAACGGTCCCCAACACCTCTGTATGAAAAAACTTGTAGGCCTCAAGGTCGCTCACCTCGATGCGCAGCAAATATTCGATCGCGCCGGAAACATTGTGACATTCACGCACCTGTGGCGCCAGGGACATGGCCCGTTCAAAAGCCTGTTGCTCCTGTTTGGTATGGCGAGACAGGCCGACCGCGACATAGACAATCAATCCTCCACCGAGATATTCCGGATTGATGACGGCTCGATAGCCCCTGATCACCCCGCGGCGTTCAAGATCATGCACGCGGCGCAGACAGGCCGACGGCGACAAGCCAACTTTTTGCGCCAGTTCCGTATTGCTGATGCGGCCATCACGCACAATCTCACGCAATATATTTTGATTTATTTGATCCAGTTCATTCATTTATTGCTTTGCTAGTCTGTTTTTTCGCTTATTTGCGTTGATTGCATGCGCCAAACTGAATAATATTGCAATCTCTTAATCCCCTGTCACAGCCATAGCTATTCGCCTGCCTGCTGCAAATGTAAACGGTCTGGCAGAAAATATTTCCATGATCTGAAACAAAAAAAAGCAAAAAGTTCGCATGAATGGCGCGCATCACATGACAAGCGTTCAAAGGGAACAGCTTCCCGCCGACACACCTGGCATCAGACCCTTTGGCAGGTTTTTTGCGCTGATCAACCGCTCAAGGGACGGTTGCAATTCTTCAAAAGGCCGATAGCCGTGGGTGAGCGCCATAAACCGCTCGACCTCGCTGCCCCCGAGCAATGCCGGAAAGGCACGAATACCGTTGCCGAGTACAGCGCTGAAATCGTCAGCCAGATCACGCGAACACTCTTCGCTGGCAAAAATATCGGCAAAAAGTGCCTCATCAGTTCCAAAATCCACCGCCAACCGCAACAGCTCCGGTCCGCTCGCAAGATCGACAGCTTTGGCATAAAAAGCTTCGTGCAAAACCGCCAGAAAGGCGAGTTCCCGCCCGGGAGCGGCCCGGCGCATGGCGACAACAGCCCGGCAGGCCGGTGCCGTATCATAGACAAAACCCTCTCGATCAAAGAAAGAAAAATCGAAAGCCTGTCCCGTACGCGCCGCCACATGTTGCCAGTGGCCCCGAATCTCGTTCTTCATCACCTCGTCCATCGCAACAGAATTGCCGGCACGCAAGCCCCCCATCACCAGACGGACGGGCAGTTCCGCGCCATATTCCCCGACAATTTTTGCGATCACCGGTGAGAAACCCCAGCACCAGGAACACATGGGATCGGCAAAATAAATCAGCCGCCTTTTTTTGTCTTGAGATGATGACATTTACCCGTCCCCGCTTCACGTACAGAATACACACTTCGCATCACACGTGACAAATGACGCGCCGACAAACTGTCAATGACGGGAGAGACTTTTGTCCCGGCCTAATACCGGTGATCATTTCCAACCGGAACAGCAACAGGTTTGGGGTCGGCCTTGCGACGTGACCATAATATTTGCAGACCGGCCAGAAGCGTATGAACCCGAAGGCCGCTACCCTTCCCCCTGTCATGATCCCGGGGCAACAGCATAATGGCGGCGCCCATCGCAAGACTGCCAAAGGTGATAAAGAAACCGAAGGCCAGAATGACAACGGGCAACAGGGGATGATTTGAGGCCCGGATAATATCGCCAAGACCCGCCACATTGGAGACAATCAGACCGGCGAGCGTTATCCACCCGGCCAGTGCGCCAATGACAAGGTTCCGCGCCAGCAGCTTGAAAAATTCCGGCATGATGCATCTCCTGAAAATATGGTCCTGATGCCGACAAATCCGGCCAGGCACGACTCCCCGCACGACCGTCTTACTGGCAAACCTGTCCTGACGATATATATTATACGCCAATATTCAAACCGGACTCAAGGATAAACAGAGATCAGCTCACAGAAATTGCCAGATGAAAGCAACCGGCCGAAACCACCCCCGGAATGACCCGGGGCACAGTTCCCACAGGACATTGTTACAAATACTTGTCACACAGCCCGCAAACAGTTATAGCTTTCTTCTGTCCCGTATTGACGGGATTATGACTGCGCAAACACCGGTTTTGCAACCCGGTTTGCCTTGCCGCCGGCTTAGCTCAGATGGTAGAGCGGCTGATTTGTAATCAGTAGGTCGGGAGTTCGATCCTCTCAGCCGGCACCAGCAAATGATGATGTAAATCATATGCGCAAATTGATAAAACCTCTTCTTCCCTTGCTGTTTGCGGGCCTCATGGCCGGGATCTATGTCGTCCAGGTGGAGACATGGCAGTTGCAGCGACAGGAAAGAAAACTTCTGCACGAGATCGAAAAAGAACAGCGCGCCATAACCGAATTGCGCGCCGAATGGGCTTTTCTGACCCGCCCGGCACGTATCGAAAAACTGGCGCGCAAATTTCTGAAAATGCACCCCCCTGAACCGGAGCAGTTTGTTATCCCGGAAAAGGCGAAAAAAACAACAGAATAAGTCGAGAAACAAAAAAACTCCGCTGTGATACCTGCTTCGCGGAAACCTGACACAAATAAAGCGAGGCTCTTGCGAACCTCGCTTTATTCCTCATTTCCAACCGGAAACGAAATGCCTGGTACAACCTGTCAGCCTAGCCAAAAATATCGCTAGTGATATTTTTATACCAGCTGTGAGCATAGGTCTCCTCGCTGGCCAGCGTGCTCTTCGAAGCATCCGATGGCGTCAACCCGCCAGAAACTTTCTGAACCTTGGAACCATCTTCCTTGAGACGATAAACCGCTGCGACCGAGAAGCCATAGCCAGGTCCGGCAATGGAATAGCAGGTGTTGACATAGGCGGGGACAGGTGCGTCTTTTCCGTTCAGTGAAGCCGCAACAGCAGCCGCAGCGACCTTGGCTTCGGAATTGGCTGCATAACCCGATTTCGGCAGGCCCTTTGCAGCAGCACTGTCACCAATGACATAAATGTCCTTGTGAATGGTGCTTTCAAAAGTCCGCAGATTGACGGGACACCAGTCTCCTTTGGTAAGGCCGGCCGCAAACGCGATCTTCCCGGCCTTTTGAGCCGGAATGATATTAAGGACATCGCCTTTTTCAGAGCCAAATCCGGTTTCGATTGACTTGCCGGCGACATCAACCTTGACGATTTTGTTATCGTCTGAGCCTTTCGGTGTACCGCGCCAGACGATCATCCCCTCATCAGAGCCTTCCTTGAAACCGTAGAGCTTGCCCCAGGCCTGCTTGAACAGGCCGAATTTGGAAAACTTGCCCTTTGGATCCAGAATAAGGACCTTCGATTTCGGTTTGTGTTTTTTGAAATAGGCTGCGACCTGGGAAGCCCGCTCATATGGTCCGGGAGGACAGCGGAAAGGATTGGGAGGCGGTGCCAGCAAAAATGTTCCGCCATCCTTCATTTCCTCAAGCTGTTTGCGCAACATCGCGGTTTGGGGCCCCGCTTTCCATGCGTGTGCTATCGTACCGGAGGCCGCTTCATCATAACCTGGTGTCGATTCCCATTTAAAATCGATACCTGGCGAAACAATGCAGCGATCATATTCGATTGTTGCCCCCCCCTTTGTGGTCACCTTTTTCGCCGCCGCGTCAATGCCTGTGACATAGTCATGGACAACCTTGACTCCATGTTTGGCAAGACCGTCATAACTGTGAGCGATACTTTCAATGCCCTTGCCACCGCCAATGACGTAAACGTTTGACAGATAGCAGGTGTAATAGGTTTTGTTGGGCTCGATCAGCGTCACCTCAATGGCCGGGTCGGCGCGCTTGAGATATTTGGCTGCTGTTGCACCCCCCGTTCCACCGCCCACCACGACGACTTTTTTACCAGCGCCAAGAGCAAGGCCTGGCATACCGATAACACCGGCTGCTGTCACGGCACCTGCCGATTGTATAAAATTTCTGCGGTTGATTCTTTTAGCCATTTTCATTTGTCTCCTTGATTTCCGGGTGATTATTGCTGCGATGCGTAATAGTTCATCAGTTCATCAAAGGCAGCATCTCCCCCTTTTTTATGGAGTTTCATGACCCGCTTTTTCATTTTTCGCGTCATATCACGTTTGCCTGAAATAAAATCAGCCATTGTGGATTGCAGATAGTGAGTCCATTGCCCGGCAAGTCGACCCGTATCATCCTCTGTATTGGTACCACCATCGCTGTGGCACTTTTCGCAATATTTTTCGTGTGTCTTCGCTCCTTTTTTGGCCTTCGCAGCATCAAAAGCCTGTTTGGCCGGCACAAATTTCAGGCCGGAAAAATGAGACGCGATTTTTTCGATTTCCTCGTCACTATATCCTTTCGCAATTCGCCCCATAATCGTCCCGGGGATATCGCCGGATTTGAACCCCTTCATCAGTTCAACAAAGTAGGCCTTGGACAGGCCGCCAATTGTAGGTGTACCGGGTCCCCCGCTGGCACCATCTGTTCCATGACATCCCGCACAGGTATCGGAAAGCGCCTGTGCACTCGCGCCCATCAGCGTTTTTGGAGCCATTTTCTTGTCAGCAAGGGCAGCATTCGATATTCCAAATGCAAGCCCGGCAACCAGCAATGCGCCGGCTATGGTTTTGATGACCATTTCCCATTTTCCTTTCTTGTTAACTTCTCTCAACCCGACTCAATTCGACTACTGACGGATTTTTGACCAAAATCCGTCCTGTCAGGCCCGGTTTTTTCCCAGGCCGGTTTTTATTCAACCAGGAAGTTCATGCGAAATAACCAATATAATGCCCACTGATCAATGCATCAGCTCCGGCTCTTGCCGAAACCTGCCGACCCGAAAGCCGGACACAGCAAATGGTCCGCCGCGTTCACCGGTGGACACAAGAAAATCTATGGTCTCATTATACTCAGGATTACTCCCAACTTCCTCAGGCAAACAATGTTGACAGATTTTCCGGTTCTTATTTTTGTTCCGGTCTGTTTCTTGGCATTATTGTACGATTTTTCATCGCAACAGGGACGCCATCGCCGTGTGGCATAGCGACCCGAGAAAGAATCTAGATGAAGTTTTACCTTTTGTCCAGCAGAGATATGATGTATGGGGGAAATCACAGACGAGGTCAGGGAAGCCGGTTCGAAACGAGACAAACCGGATGCAGCTGGTGGCTCCGGGAACCTTCCCGGCCGCTACGTTCCTGAAGCGGACAGTAATAACAGGGAAGAAATTTTTGTTCAGGTCCGTTACACCCGATGCGGTCCGGGCGCCTACAGCCCCTTGCGACGGCTGCCCGCCGGTGAGGAAGACTGCAAGGACGAAACATGTTGTTCGCGGCCTTCCGACTCCTCGGGTTCTTCCGGTTCCTCGTGGGCGATTCCCTGGTGACAGTCGATACAGGTCTTTCCCTGCTTTTGAGCCCGCTGGTGGCGTTTGCGAGCACGTTTCCCCTGAGGTCTGACATCATCATCCTCATCGCGAACCCCGTACTTCATGGCATCCCAGGAATGACAGGAGCGACATTCACGCGAATCCGTAGCCCTCATTTTGGCCCATACACGCCGGGCCATGTCCCAGCGGTGCTTCTCATATTTTTCTTTTGTATTCAGGGTTCCCAGCAATTCGTGATAGACATCTTTTGCGGCCATCACCTTGGCGACCATTTTGGGCAAAAAGGCTTTCGGAACATGACAATCCGAGCATATGGCCCTGACGCCCGAATGGTTTTGATAGTGCACCGTCTTTTTATATTCCTTCAGATTAATCTGCATGGAATGGCATGAGGTGCAAAAATCCGTTTCATTGGTCATATGCAGGGCCACACTGAATTGCAGCGCAAAAAACATCCCGAGAAGAAACACCGGACTAAGCAGCAACAGTTTGACAACCCAGTGTCGTGGTTTGGGATCGTAGCTCATGGAATTCCCCCCTCTCGAGATATCAGGCAACGCAGGCGCCAGAAACATTTTGTGTTTATTAAGCGTTTGTTCTTGTCTGCATGGAAATGCATTTTTTTCGCACTCTAGACGATGATACAGACATTTTCCAGCCTGTTTTTACCTGCTGGTGACGAAGTTACGGGGAGCGACGCGCTCTGAAGGCAAGGACCTGCGCCCCTCTCCCGTTGATGTCATATTGACGCTGCTGATCAATATCGATTGAAGAAGTCACTGAAATATATAACAATCATAATATTCATCGCCCTCCATGCTGGAGGGATCAGGGTTCAGGGGAGTTGTCAAATGATCAGGTTTCCGGTGCTCCTTGCACTGCTTTTTATGCTGTCGCCGCAAGCTGCTCTTGCCGATACACTGTTGCTGGTTCCCGGCTATCTGGGTTCCGCCCATAGCTGGCGCGGCAACGGCATCACCTTTGGTCTGCAACGGGCCGGCTGGCGGGATGCCGGGCATCTGACCACCGGACGCCTTGGCCCCCTGGGACCAAAAATCACGATTGCAGGCAAAAAACGCTTCTACACCCTTGATCTTCCCACCGAAGCGCCGCTCGGCGTACAGGCGAATATCATTGCCGGTTATGTGGCACTGGCCAGAAAGCGTCACCCGGGCGAGCGGGTCTTTCTGGTTGGTCATTCGGCAGGCGGTGTGGCCTCGCGTCTGGCAATGGTTCGTTATCCGGGCCTTCATGTTGACGGCCTTATTACCATAGCCTCACCTCACCTGGGGTCGCGCATGGCGGATCTGGGGCGTTCGGTCGCCAATAGTCCCCTTTCCTGGTTTGCACCTTTCATGGGGGCCGGAACCATTAACCGCTCGCGCATTCTTTACCGGGACCTCGGACGTGAGGGACCCTATAATATTCTTGGCTGGCTCAACCGCACCCCCCACCCGAAAGCGATATATATCTCTGTTATCCGCACCCGTAATGGCAATCCCGTTGCCGGAGATCAGGTCACTGTTGGCTGGCGCCAGGATATGAACATGGTCCCTGCCCTGCGAGGAAGAGCCAGAACCTGGCTTTCGGTCGGGGATCATGCCCTGCATCCGGCCGACGGCATTTTGCTGGCGAGGATCCTTGCAACCCTGTAATATCAGAATGCGAAAAAATCTGCTCTCTTTTTTCTATCCGGTTTGACATTTCGCTTCCCGGCCGGAGCGGAGCGCCGGGGCCAGAGGTGCGCGACGGGACTCGTGGGGGATGCGGGACGACAGGTTTCGCACGGTCTGTGGCCCTGGACCCCGGCTCAGGGCCGGGGAGCGGAATGATTGACCAACCGGGCGGGATACAGGAAACCGGCATACAGAACGCACGGAGATTGTGTCCTGCCAACCGCCCTTGAAACCAACCCGTATGCCGATGTCAGACCGCTGCCCTTTCAGAGAGATACACAAGTCGACACAAGTCATCGCTTACGCCGTTGCGTATCATTTCATCGTGCTGGTTCCGAGCCCGAGCACGGCCCCTTGCGGATCGGCAATGATATAAAAGCGGCCAATGCCCTGCACATCAAGCGGCCCGACCATGACCTTGCCGCCGTGTGCCTCGACCTTTTTAACCGTCTCGTCGACATTCTCCACATTGACATAACTCAACCAGTGCGGCGGAACATTTTCCATGCCCTGCCCCTCAAGTTTCATGGCGCCACCGACCTGCAAATCACCAGCCGTCCACAAGGTATAGGCAGGTTCGCCCTCTTTGGCCGGGCTGGCCGGATTGGCCATTTGCACATCATGAGCCCCCCACCCCAGAACGGCGCCATAAAAAGCCTTTGCGCCTTCTACATCCGAGGTCATCAGTTCGTTCCAGCCAAATGTCCCGTGCTTCTCGTCCATCATTCTGTCTCCTGTTTATCTGGTGGCTGTCATGAGGAGGCCCGAATGGTGCCCCGCTCCGGTTCAGGCCGCATATTTTGATAACACCTGTTCGCGCAGCCGGCCATTAACTTCGGCAAGATGGTCGAATTTGAATGTAAAAGTACCAACACCCGCCGTTGCCGAACGTATATCAACGATCAGGCGTTGCAGTTCGGCCTGTGGCATATGGGCATGAACCAGATCCCACCCCGGCCAGCCAGGACGCGCATCAAACCCCAGAATCTGGCCGCGGTGGCTGGAAACAATGCCGTTGATGCGGGCTGTGGCATCGGAAGGAATGGCAATTTCCACATCCATGACCGGCTCCAGCAAGACAGGATTGCACTGCGGCATGCCCTCTTTCATGGCCACAATCCCGGCCATGCGAAAGGCCTGCTCGGAACTGTCAACGCTGTGACAGGAACCATCCTTCAACTCGACAGACAAATCGACAACCGGAAAGCCCAGCGGCCCCGACCCCAGATACTCCTCAATCCCATGCTCGACGGCCGGAATATACTGTTTGGGGACCACGCCGCCGGTGATCGAATTGAAAAAGGTGAAGCCGGTACCGCGCGGCATCGGTTTGATCTCCACCACCACATCACCGAACTGACCATGACCACCCGACTGTTACTTGTGTCGGCCCCGCACCTCGATGCTGCTGCTGATGGTTTCCCGGTAGGGAATATCCGGGGCCCGGCTGTCAATGGCGATCCCGAATTTACGGGTCAGTCGTTCACCGGCGACCTTCAGATGAACCTCCCCCTGCCCCCACAGTACCATTTCACCAAGCGACTGGTCATGTTCAAGAGACAAAGACTGGTCTTCCTCGACAAGCTTGCCAATGGCCCCTGTCAGCTTGACTTCATCGCGACGCGCTTTGGCCGAAATCGCCAGTCCGTAGACCGGGGATGGCGGCGCGATGGTCTCCACCTGCTGCACCTTGCCCTGATCCGTGGTCAGGCTCTCACCGGTCTGCACGGCCTCAAGGCGACCGAAAGCAAGCGTCTCGCCCGCCTTCGCCACGCCGGAATATTTCTGCGGTTCCTGACCGCGAACCGTAAACAGACCCGACAGGCGCTGGCTGGTCCCCGGACTGCCGGTCAACTGATCGCCGTCTTTAAATTCGCCCGCCAGCACCCGTACAATCGACAGCTTGCCGCCATGTTCCGTATGCAGGGTCTTGATCACATGCGCGAGATTTTCCTGCTCGATACCAAGTCGCTTGCGTGTTCGCGCAATATCGGGCACTTCGTGACGCAGGGCTTTCAGCAATCTGCTGACACCATTGCCATTTTCCGCAGAACCGATCAGCACCGGGCAAATCGTTCCCTTGCGCAGGTCGGCGGACAGATCATCAAAAACCCTGTCCTGTGGCGGAACAATGTCATCCAGCAATTGCTCCATCAGTTCATCATCATAGTCCGCCAGTTGTTCCAGCATGCCAAAACGTGCCTCTTCCTCGCGCGCGGCAAGATCTTCCGGCAGGTCGATGATGGTGCTTTTTTCGTGCTCTTTATAGAGATAGGCGCGTTCGAGAGCGAGATCGACAAAGCCCGTCACAATATCATTTTTCCAGATGGGAATCTGGCGCAAAACCAGCGGCACGGCGCTCGCCGGTTGCAACATGGGTATAATGTCGCGCACATGCATCTCGGCCTTGTCAATCTTGTTGAGGAACAGGAAATGGGGAATATGATGCTCTTCAAGCTTTTTGAGAATCAGTTGCAGGGCGGGTGTTTTCTTTTCATCGGGTTCGCATACCACAACCGCAGCATCCACGCCTGGCAGTACGCCATTCATGTCCTGCGAAAATTCAATGGATCCGGGGCAGTCGATAAAAGTAAAACTGTCACCCAGATAGTCCACCCGGGCCATATTGAGTTCCACACTCATATTGTGCGCCCGCGCTTCCGGCGAGGCATCTCCCACCGTATTGCCTTCCGCGACGCTGCCCTGCCGGTTGATATCGCCTGTACGGGCAAGAATGCTTTCAAGCAGGCTGGTCTTGCCGGACAGATAAGGACCAACGAGCGCGATGCAGCGGGGTGCGCTGCCCGCCTGACTGTGAGATTGCCCCATCCTGTTTCCTCCTTCGATCGTGTCTTGCCCCGTAATCCGATCACAAAAAAGCCCCCTGTCACCGCTGGTGAGGGGGCCTGATCAATCCTTGAGGGTAAAGACGTGTCATAATTTGCTAGCTTTCCAAATCGCAGAACGGCAACCTCTGGCAAAGAACCGGACGGTCAGGGCCGGAGGCATCTGGAAGGAGATTGCCTTTGTATGCCGATCACACCGCCACCCCGGCGGGTTTTCGGTCGCAATCCGTGAATTCCATCGTGACAACCCACGATACAATTTGCAAGCCTTGATATGATAAAAAGGTCAAAAACCGCCATTGTCTATCAGCGCATACGCAAAACCCCGTATGAAAAGATGCTTTCCATACGGGGTCGCCATAAATTTTCGGATAGCTGTGGTCTTCAGCCTTTATAGGCAACGGTTGGCAGATTTTTCTGCAACCATCCAGGGGCCGAAAAATTGCCCATCATACCCTCGGAAATATCGGCAACAGCGCTGTAGCCCTGCTCGCGCAAAAAACGCTGGATCATGGCGGTCCGGTTACCGGTTGCACAAATGAGCGCGATGGGCTTTGACAGATCACCGCCAACCGCGTCATGGAGTTCCTGCATGAAGGCCGGATTTTGCGGGGTGATGGTCAGCGCCCCTTCCGCCACACCGGTGCGCATCCATTCCATTGGTGTGCGCACATCAATGATGGTCAATTCACCGTTTTTGCTCATTTCCAGTGCCTGCTCGGCAAGCAGTTTGTCAGGCAGCGGCGCATTGCCCTGTTTCTCGGCAGCCATATTCATTTAACCTTCTCCCGTTTTCCACATGAACAGTGTCTCATATTGCCTCTCAACAGACAACCGGAGACCCTGCCAACTCATATATTCAAGTTTTCGAATATTTAACAGCTCCAAAAAGAATAATCAAGGGGCGTCACTGCCGCAGGATACAGCCGGGAAAATGCACAATTACAAAAGTCAGCCCCCTGTATCCGGTTTCGGCTGGTTAACCGCTCCCCGGACAAGCGACAGCGCAGAGCCGGGGCCCAGGGCCGCAGACTGTGCATCCCCTGTCACCCCCACCCCTCCGCAACATCCGTTGTGCTGCTCTGGATCCCGGATCGGCGCTGTCGCTTGTCCGGGAAGCGATACGGCAGATAGATATGAAATACAGAATCGGGATTTTGGTGATCTGACATGGCAGGGCAGCAACCCCTTCTCTTGTTCTTGCCGGGGGGATAGGCCAGGCCGTAAACTCATAAACAGGGTCGAAATGGCAGGAGCAGATTTGTTTTCCCGCAAGGCGCAGGTTCGCAGGAAACCTTCCGGTTTTCAAGAACCTGCAACACAGCGGGGGAGCAAATCTGCCCTGTCCGCAGGATGCCAAAAGCGCCGCAATCCGCGGCCAAAATGATCTTGCACGTACAAAAGTACGCGCGGCGATCATTTTAACCTCGTATTATTGCGCTTTTGACACCATTATCGATCCTGTTTATGAGTTTACGGCCTGGAACGCAGGTCCAATCACAATCGAGAGCGCGAAATGAGCAAAAAACAAAAGGTCAGACGGCCCAAACCGCGCCTGCCAAAGGGAATGCGGGACATCGAGGCCGGTGAAATCCGCGCCATGAATGCCATGCTGGAGAAAATCCGCGGCGTTTACGAGCTTTACGGATTCGAGCCGCTGGAAACCCCGGCCTATGAATATAGCGACTGCCTTGGCAAGTTTCTGCCCGATCAGGAGCGCCCCAATGCCGGGGTGTTTTCCTTTGAGGAAGATGGCGGCGACTGGCTGTCCCTGCGCTATGATTTGACGGCCCCCCTCGCCCGCTATGTGGCCGCCCATTATGACGCCCTGCCAAAGCCCTTTCGCCGCTATGCCACGGGCTCTGTGTGGCGCAACGAAAAGCCGGGGCCGGGCCGCTTTCGCCAGTTCACCCAGTTCGACGCCGATACGGTCGGGGCCCCGACCGGCGCGGCAGACGCCGAAATGTGCATGATGATGGCCGATGTCATGGAGGCGGTCGGGATCAAACGCGGCGATTATGTAATAAGGGTGAATAATCGCAAGGTGCTGGACGGGCTGATGGAAACCATTGGCCTTGATGGCGAGGAACATGCTACCACCCGCGTCAATGTACTGCGCTCGCTGGATAAAATGGACAAATTCCCCCGCGACCAGATCGCTCTTTTGCTCGGCAAGGAAGGCCGCAAGGATGAAAGCGGCGATTTCACCAAAGGGGCGGGACTGGATAAAGAGCAGATCGCCACGCTGTTCATCTTTCTCGACAATGGCAAAACTGAAAAACAAAATGCTTTGCTGGAGGAAGGCCTGGGCGAACTGTCCGATTTGCAGGATCTTGTTCGGGCTGCCGGTTATGAAGAAGACCGCATCCGCATCGACCCTTCCGTCATTCGCGGGCTGGAATATTACACCGGCCCTGTGTTCGAGGCCGAGGTGACCTTTGACGTGAAAAACGACAAGGGCCAGGTGGTACAGTTTGGATCGGTTGGCGGTGGCGGGCGCTATGACGGGCTGGTGGCGCGGTTCAAGGGCGTCGAGGTCCCGGCCACAGGCATGTCAATCGGCGTTTCGCGCCTCTATACCGCCATGCAGATGCTGGCGCAAAAGGACAGACCGGACCCCGGCCCCGTGCTGGTGCTGGTCATGGACAGGGAGCGCCTTGCAGATTATCAGAAAATGACCAAGATCCTGCGCGATGCGGGCATACGCAGCGAAATGTATGTCGGCAGTTCGGGGATGCGCGCGCAGATGAAATATGCCGACAAGCGCCACGCCCCCTGCGTCATCATACAGGGATCGGACGAATATGAAGCCGGTGAAGTAACCATCAAGGATCTTGTCAAGGGCGCCGAACTGTCGAAGGAAATCGAGGACAACAAAGACTGGCGCGAGGGCCGCCCGGCGCAGTTTTCAGTCAAAAGCGATGAGCTTGTGGAAGCCGTGCGCTCCGTTCTGGCGCGGCACGAGGGATAAGGCCATGCACGCAGAAACCGCTCACAAATTCGAGGCGCTCGAAACACTGGCCGCCGTTATGCGCGCCCTGTTTACAAATGCCGGCTTCGAACCTGTTGCGCCTGCCATCTTGCAGCCTGCCGAACTTCTTCTGGACTGCTATGGCGAGGCGTTGCGCGCCCGCACCTATGTGTTTACCGATCTTGACGGCTACGAGCTTTGTCTGCGCCCCGATCTCACCGTGCCCACAGCAAGGCTTTATCTGGAACGCAACCCGGCTGTCCATGACGAGGCACGCTATTGCTACAGCGGTCCGGCCTTTCGCTATTCCCCGGCGACCTCCCCCGGCAGCGATGCCAGCCAGGAAACACCGCCGCGCGAATTCCGCCAGCTTGGCCTTGAACTCTATGCCATGCACGATCGCCTCGCTGCCGAAGCGGAAATCTTCCGGCTGACCGTTGAGGGGGTGGAACAGGCGGGTCTGTCCGACTATCGCATCCGCATTGGCGATCTCGGCCTGTTCACGGCTTTTATCGACGCCATTGACATGCCGGACCGCTGGCGGGCGCGGCTCAAACATCATTTCTGGCGCCCGGATATTTTTCATCGGCTGCTGCACGAACTTTCCGGCAACAACAACAGCACGGCCAATGAAGATCTGCCTCACCTTCCCGATGACCATCTTGCGGCCATGCTGGTGGTGAGCAACTATATGCGCGATAAAAACATCCCGCTGACCGGTACCCGCACGCTGGAAGAAATCACCTGGCGTTTGATGGACCGCCAGCTTGACAGCGACGCGCCACCCCTTTCGACAGAGACAACCCAACTGATTGAGGATTACCTCGCCATTGATGGCCCGCCGCGCGCCGCAATGGCGCGCCTCGGTGACCTTACAGAAAATGCCGGGATTTCCATCGACAAGGCCGTTCAGCGCTTCGAAAAGCGCCTTGATCTTTTCAGGGATCAGGGCATTGATCTCAAAAATGCGGTATTCAATGCCGAATTCGGTCGCGATTTTGAATATTATACCGGTTTTGTCTTTCAGATCGAGACACCCGAAGATGACGGTACCCGCCCGCTCGCCGGTGGCGGACGCTATGACCGGTTGCTTCAAAAACTGGGGGCTCTCGAAAAAGTCCGCGCCATCGGATGTGCGATCCATACAGAACGCCTGCTGGCAGCGATCGAGGGAGACATCGAATGAGTGATGAAAAGCTGATCCTTGCCATTCCCTCCAAGGGACGGTTGATGGACAAAACCATCGAACTGTTTGCAAAACACGGCATGACGATCAAAAAGACCGGTCACGAGCGCGGCTATCGCGGCATCGTCAGGGAATATGACGATATTGATATTGCCTTTCTGTCAGCCAGCGAAATCGCCCAGGATCTGCGTTCGGGACGGATCCATCTCGGGGTGACCGGAGAGGACCTGGTACGCGAAACAATCGCTGCCCACCGCAAGCGCGTCACCTTTATCAAACCGCTGGGTTTTGGTCATGCCGATGTCGTCGTCGCCGTTCCCGACTGCTGGCTTGATGTTGATACTGTTTCAGACCTTGAAGAAGTGGCCCCGCAATTTCAGAAGAATCATGGCCGCCGCCTGCGCGTCGCCACCAAATATGTCAATCTGACAGGTCGTTTTTTTGCCCGTAACGGTTTTTTTGGCTATCGCATTGTCGGCAGCCTCGGCGCCACCGAAGGCGCACCGGCGAGCGGCAGCGCCGAACTCATTGTCGATATCACCTCTACCGGAACGACACTTGTCGCCAACAATCTCAAAGTTCTTAAAGACGGCATCATCCTCAAAAGCGAAGCCAATCTGGTCGCCTCGCGCAGCGCCGACTGGTCAGCATCAGCCCTTGCCACCCGCCACAAAATCGAGCAGCTTTTTGCCGATTTGCCCTCCTGAGCCTGCAACCTGGAGGACATGGTGGATAAA
>JALXEI010000165.1 GCA_027069645.1 Hyphomicrobiales bacterium | reverse complement strand
GTTCCTGATCGTTCTGGCCATGCTGTTCCTTGCTCCCGCCGTGTGTGCCTCAAAAAGACTGCGAGGGTGAAACCCTCCTGAATGCGTGCATATGAAGTGCCGGACAAAGATATCCGGCAACAGTATGCTTGTTATATTGTTGCGCGCCGGTGGTCACTTTCTTTCAACATTAAAGCTGATATTTTTACGATTCGCCATTTGATTGGCGCAAATTTGCGGCCTATTGTCATCTGGCACTGTTGTAATCCGCGGGCAAACCACCATACTGCTGGAACTATGAGAATCAACGAACAGGAAACATCATCCAGGGCTCGCTGGAGCCTTTGGCTGGCGCTTTTTACCGCCCAGTTGATCATTGTCACCATTTTACTGCACAGATTCGCATCTCTTGCGACTCCGATCACAACCAATCTCATCGTTGTTTCGCTGCTGGGGGCGGCCGTTGCCCTGTTGCTCGCTGTACTGGCCTTTATACAGATCTGGAACACCGGCCAGAAAGGAACCGGGACGGCTCTTGCTGCCCTGCTCGTCTGCCTGATGATATTTGCTGTACCACTCTATCATCTGCCGAACCTGATCCGTCTTCCTGCCATAAACGATATTACGACTGATCTGTTATCCCCTCCGCAATTCCGGCAAATCGCAGCCTTGCGCCAGGCAGGGTCCAACAGTGTGGACTATCCGGGTAATATATTCATCAGCGCCCAGGCGAAAGCCTATCCTGATATCAGCACCCTGCTTCTTGAACGCTCCTATACAGATTCCTTTGCCCTCGTGCATGGCGTCATCGAGGACCTTGGATGGGATATTGTCAGCGAGCAGCAGCCGGGGAAAAAAACGCCGACAGGCTATATAGAAGCCGTTGACCACTCCAGAATACTCGGATTTAGCGACGACATCGTCGTTCGCGTACGGGGCAGCGACCGCCTGACACGCATTGACATGCGTTCCGCGTCCCGCTACGGGCGTCATGATTTCGGGGCTAATGCCAATCGCATCCGCGAGGTATTCGGGCTGATCAAAACCCGCATCGCCAGAGCCGAAGCACGTCGTATCGACTCAATTGAACGTCGCCGAATCGAAAGGCAGGCCCTCGCCGCTCGCAAACTCCGGGAGCGCGAGCGCGCCAGACGCCTGAAAAAAGCCAGACAAAAACAGGCTCCGATCATGCTCCCTGAAGCAAATTTCAATAATTTCGGTCTGCAACCCCAAAATAATGGCAATACGCCCCTGGCTCAGGCTGGTCAAAACCCGAATAACGGCGGGGGCTACCAAAAGAACGGTATTGGCAATCAGTTTCCCGGGGTCGCGCCAAGGCCTCATATTCAGAAACGGCGCAAACAAAAACTCAAACGTTCACAAAGACGAAAGCGGCGTAAAAAATGGATTCCCTTTAGCGAGTGGCCGTAGGTCCTTAATGCACAGAACTGTCCTGGCTTGTATAGATCCGATGATATCCCCTGTGAAGGCAGGGTCGACTACAATTCACTATAATTGATGTCTGGTCATTGCGCCTGTTTTATAGTAGTAAAAAACAGGAAGGGAGGATCATATGAG
>JALXEI010000164.1 GCA_027069645.1 Hyphomicrobiales bacterium | reverse complement strand
GATTTTTTATTTTTCTTGGAAGAACGGGTGGGCATATGCCCACCCATTCCCGACTGGATTCAAACCGGGGAGAAACTTCCCGGTTCCGTATCAGTCTCAGGCGGCTTTCTTGCGACGAGCCACGCCAACCAGGCCCAGAAGACCGGAGCCGAACAGCCATACGGCAGCGGGAACCGGAACCGGAGAGAGGTTGAAGCTGGCTTGGAAGCCCGGGAAAGGACCATCCTTCATGCCCGGTACGGTAGCATAGCTCAGGGAGCCGTCAGGATTGACGTCCCAGACATTAACCACGTCGATACCGGTAGTCGCACCCCAAGCAAACTTGATGGCACCACCGATCTGGCCAGCGCCGACAGTGAAGGTCATGGTCTGACCAGCAGTACCAACACCGCCACTGGCGGAATCATCCAAGCTGATGGTGTAGGTACCCGGAGCGGTATACAGAGTACCGCCGGAAGCGGTCCAGTTCAGGCCATAAAAAGGAGTGGTAGAAGCCACACCCCAAGTACCGGCAGCCGTGTCAACGAAACCGGTAATGGTGGCATCGACATTGATCAGCGCGCCGCTGGGATCATACATATCAAACGTGCCCGTCATTGCGACAGGAGCAGCTTGGGCAACACCCATACCCAAAGTCAGAGCCATGGCAGATGCAATTGCAGTTTTCTTCAACATTATCATTCCTCCAAAGGAAGTTTATTTTACCATTACAAAAAACACAGGTTTTGTTATACAAAATTTCCGTGTTGTGCGCTCACAAGGAGCAAGGGCCGTGCCAAATTTGATTATCACTTTTCAATCAAACAGTTATGCATCAGAAAAAGCCGTGAAATGGATTTTCGGGGATGAATGTAAAACATTCCGACACCCCGGCTTGCCCCCGTTCCCTGTTGCGCCGTTTTTTTTCTTTATTATCATAATGATAGGCAAAGAACGGTGAGAAAATAAGCATATTTGCATATACTTGCAGCAGTTCACATAAATTCCGCTATTTTTTCTGTTGCCTCATGAGAAAAATATTTTTTCTTGTTATTCATGATCTTGTGGGAGACAAAACAGTAAAAAATTCCGACAGTATGATTTCAGGAAGTATGACCAAAGTCATAGTTCGATGATTGACCGAGGCACACTCCTGTCCGAAACAGATACCTTGCCCAACATGTTTGCCGGACCAGCGGCAAAACGGGAAGCCACTCTCTCCAGCAAATCGCTCCGCTTGCGGACAGAATCAAAATCCCGGATCATCGCGCCATGCCGCAGAATGAACAGACAAACCACTCTGGGAAATCATTGTGATGAAAAATCCGGCCCCGCGCCCCGCCCCCAACAAACAAAAAGCCTTCAAGGCCCTGCAGTCCGGCAATTTCAAGCAGGCTCGAAGCCTGCTTGGCAAAATCTGCAAGGCCGACAAACACGATATTGAGGCGCGCCTGCTGCTGGCCAGCGCCTGCGGACAGCTTGGCGACATGCAAGGCGTAACAAAGGCCTGCCGGCAGATACTCAATCGGCAACCCGAACACCCGCAAGCCCTGTCCCTGCTGGGCAATGCCCTGGCCAGC
>JALXEI010000163.1 GCA_027069645.1 Hyphomicrobiales bacterium | reverse complement strand
CCTATCACGAAAAATATGAAGGGGCTGAAATCTTGTGGAAGATCATGCACGCAACCCGGACGGGAAGAAAAAAAATCAACAAATATACCCCGAAAAATATATACCTTGCAGGGAAAACAGGTACCTATAGCGGACCCAACGAAAGTCCGGGGACCATCCACCTCAAAACGCTGAAGACACGAAATCATGTCGTCGCTGTAAACGTGAACGGCAGATATTACGGACTCTCCGTCTTCTGCAACACCGGTCGAGACGAAGATGTCGCCATTCTCGGAGGCGGTCTTATGCGGGAGTTTCTCGGCGTGGACAAACCATCGCCAAGTCACCGCTAAACAGTTTTTTCAGAGATACCGGAACAGGGCCGGTACTATTTGAGTATTGTTGATTCCGGATGTTCTTCCGACCACTTGCCCCAGACGGTATCCTCAAAGAGAACTTTGGGAAGTCTCTGTCCGAAATATTCGCCTTGAATTGCCAACAACCCGTCATCATCGGGGAACCAGAGCGAACCCGTCTCCTTGTCATACAGGACAAAGGTCCGATGATACGTCCATCCGGAAGGAGACAGGGTCAACTTGCGCCCATCAATTTCACGGCTGTACACAGCCGTCAGGTTTTGAAGCGGTCAGTAGGCGGCCGCTATCGGCTGGTCATCAATAGAACTGTTGGCGATCTCGTGCCCCCGTAATTTGCCGACGGCAAAGGCTTTGGTTTCCGTCTCACCCGGTACACCGAGAATCCGTAATCTTCCGGAAATACCGCCCGAGGCGTCCTGAAGCTGACTATCATCAAGGGGGGTAAATGCCGTCCTCCCAAGGCCGAACTCAAAGCCGGCCGGATCAAAACCGATGGAAACCGCCTGGGTTATGTCCCACTGTTCGCCGGTTCTGTCGCTGATAAAAACCTTGCCGTCTTGTTGAATCACACCGGCAAAACCAGTCGCAGCAAACACAAACATCACACTCAGAAGTACAATTAAAAACCGCATCATTTGTTTTTTCATAATCAACCTCCATATGCAATACCTGTAATCACTTATTGACAGCGTGCAGAATTATCGACGATTTTTCAGATAAACCAACATGGCTGGAGCAGATTGACCAACCGCAACAATGACACCGCCTCGCTGTTATGAAAATGGTATATTTCAGGAGCACTCATTGACCCGCAATGGGTGTAACGGTGGTTAAGGAAGGCAAACACCCTGTAATTATCGCAGCCCTACGGTTCTACGCCATGAACAAAAACTAAAAAAAGAGTACAGCGATTTGGGGTTATGGGAAATTTGTGCAGTAAAGGTTGCAGCGTATTACTGACGAAAGGCGGGTATAGACGGGATTGATTACTTTTCCCCGGCACCCTTTGCCCTGATCGATTTTTTTCATGACACAGTGCCACAATCGAATTACGCCTGAAAGATGTCTTGCCGTCTGCGATACTTTATCCTGCTGGTAACCGTCCTGCGGAATCATCCAACATCGTCGGGGTACCCACCACTCCTCCTTTTCTTGTTCCAGGCAAGAAAGAATCTGGTAAGTTTTTCACCTCCGGAACGACTTT
>JALXEI010000162.1 GCA_027069645.1 Hyphomicrobiales bacterium | reverse complement strand
GGACATAATATATGACAGACTATGAAAACAAGGCCGCGCGGCATGAGGATGTGGCCGGGGCTTTTGATGAGTTCATGCAGGCCTTTGAAGAGTTCAAGGCGACCAATGACCAGCGGCTGGAGCAGATCGAAAAGCGTTCCGCCAGTGATGTGGTGACGGAAGAAAAACTGGAGCGGCTCAATCGCACCCTCGATCAGATGGTGGCGAAATCATCCCGTCCGCCGCTGGCTGGCGGCACCAGTGATTCAGTAGCCGGGTTGCAGCACAAGGCGGCTTTTGAAAACTATGTGCGCAAGGGCGAGACGGGCAATCTGCGGGCGCTGGAGGAAAAGGCGCTGTCGGTTGGCTCCAATCCGGATGGCGGCTATCTGGTCCCGGCCGAAACCGAGCGCACCGTCATGCAATCGCTCAAAGACATTTCGCCGATCCGCGCCATTGCCGGGATCAGGGAGGTTTCGGGTACCAGCTTCAAGAAACCGTTTTCGATTACAGGCCCGGGCACCGGCTGGGTGGGTGAAAGCGCGGCGCGTCCCGAAACCACCTCGCCGACCCTGGCCGAACTGACCTTCCCGACCATGGAACTCTATGCCATGCCCGCCGCCACTTCGACCCTCCTGGATGATGCGGCGGTCAATGTCGATGAATGGATTGCCGAAGAAGTGCGCCTCGCCTTTGCCGAACAGGAGGGGACGGCTTTTGTCACCGGAGACGGCATCAACAAGCCAAAAGGATTTTTGTCCTATGCAACGGTGGCCAATGCGAGCTGGTCCTGGGGCAATCTGGGCTATGTGGCCACCGGTGTTGATGGCGGTTTTGCCGCCGCCAACCCGTCCGACAATCTCATTGATCTGGTCTACAGCGTCAAGTCCGGCTATCGCGGCAATGCCCACTGGGTCATGAACCGGGCGACACAGGCCGAAATCCGCAAGATCAAGGACGCCAATGGCGACTATATCTGGCAACCCGGCGAGCAGGTTGGTGCCGCGCCGACCCTGATGCACTTCCCCATCGCCGAAAGCGAGGATATGCCCGATATCGCAAGTGATAGCACCTCAATCGCCTTTGGTGATTTCAATCGCGGCTATCTCATCGTCGATCGCATCGGCCTGCGCGTGCTGCGCGACCCCTACAGCTCGAAACCCTATGTGCTGTTCTACACAACAAAAAGAGTCGGCGGCGGTGTGCAGGACTTCGACGCCATCAAGCTGTTGAAGTTTGGTATCGCCTAGAGTGCCCTGACGGGCATGTCCTCGCCGGACGGGCGTCCTGTGCGGACGGCAGCAGGGGATGATCCCCTGCACCCCATGACCAAAATGGTTTCCAAAGGCTCGCCTTTGGTGCCAGCCGCACAGGCTGCCCGTCCGGCGAGGACATTTCGCGACAGCGAAATATCATTCCCCCCGTGGGAACAGGGGAAGCGCGGAGGTTCCCGTCCCCCTCCCTGTCCTTCGCGCTTCCCCGCTTACAGTTTGCGCATGTCGAGGTCTGTTTCTTGTGTTCCAAGCTGAAACAGGCGTTCGTCAGCAGTGATGAATGGTGCTCTTTGCTGCTTTGCCAGAGCCAGATAGAAACAGTCATAGACGGGGTGTTTGAGTTCGGCTGCCAGTTGCAGGGCGTCAAGATGCAGTTGCTGCATGGGGACAAGCTGGTTCAGTCCCTGTGTGATAATGTTTTGAAAGTGGTTGGCCTGACGCCGGTCGATCTGCTTGTGGATGACATATTTCCAGAGCGCATTACCGGTTTCTGCGAGAACAAGAGAGGGGGCCACAAGGCTTTCACCCGACGACAAAAGAGCTTCGGCCTGTTCGCTGTTCTTTTGCTCTATGACCCATTTGACGGCGATGGAGGCATCAACGATAAGGTTCGTCATTGTCGCGGTCCTCGCGGATCAGGTCTGTGGCATCCGGAAGGTTCTTGCCTTTGGTGGCCAAACGGCATTCGCGCATTTTCTCAATCAGTTCGGCGCGGTCCGGAGCGGCAGCTTCGCGCAGAATATCGCGCAGCCTTTGTTCAAGAGACTGCTGTCGGTTGCGGGCGCTCTGTTTGAGACGTTCGACGATCTCGTCATCAAGATTGCGAATAATCACCTGTGCCATATCCGTTCTTCTCCACTGCTATCATGGTGATAGCGTAAGGGGAGAGGGGGATGAATTCAAGAAGGAAAACGCCATGCCTTTGCTGTTGACCTCCGGCCCTGCGCTGGAGCCGGTTTCGCTTGTCGAGGCCAAAGACCATCTGCGCGTTGATCATGCCGATGAAGATGTGCTGATTGCCAGCCTGATCACGGCGTCGCGGGTGCATCTGGAAACCATGCTGGGCCTGGCCTTTATAAGCCAGCAATGGAATTTTGTGCTGGATCGCTGGCCGGACAGTCCAATTGTTGAACTGCCGCTGGCGCCCGTGCAATCTGTCGACCAGCTCTCTTTATATGACGCGGATGACAACGCAACGATCATTACACCTGCCAACTATGCGCTTGATGCCCTGTCACAGCCCGCGCGGCTGATCTGGCATGGCTTTGCGCCGCGTCCTTCGCCAGGACGCTCCTGTAATGGCATCGAGATTTCTTTCACGGCCGGTTTCGGGGCCAATGCTCCGGATGTGCCGCAACCGCTACGTCAGGCCATTCTTTTACTGGTCGCCCACTGGTACGAGCACCGCGAGCCGGTCGGGGTGGCCGGGGAGGTGCGCGAGATCCCGCAAATGATCCGGATGTTGACCAACAGCTACAGGAGGGTGCGCCTGTGATGACAGCAAGAACCGGGATGTTGCGCCACCGGATCATTCTGGAAAGCGCTGCTGTTACCCCGGACGGCGGCGGGGGCGAGAGCCTTGTCTGGCAGCCTGTTGCCACCTTGTGGGCAGCAATCCGTCCCCTGAGCGGGCGTGAAAGATTTTCTGCCGGAGAATTTTCCGCGCAGGTCTCGCACGAAATTATCCTGCGCTATCGTGCCGGTGTGTTGCCCGCGATGCGTTTTCGAAAGGGCAGCCGCATTTTTGAAATCCGCGCTGTCATGGATGAGAATGAACGGCGTCGCCGATTGCGGGTGCTTTGTGAAGAGCAGGCTTTGTAAAATGAAAAAAACAGGCAGATCACGGGTTGATTCGTCATTTTCCTCGCTCGAAGACA
The DNA here is from genome assembly GCA_027069645.1 of Hyphomicrobiales bacterium. Taxonomy (GTDB): domain Bacteria; phylum Pseudomonadota; class Alphaproteobacteria; order Rhizobiales; family JAKIUO01; genus JAKIUO01. The sequence goes on along the minus strand of JALXEI010000162.1, from coordinate 15,372 downwards.
GCTTGCGATCCTTCTCCGAGCGATTTTCCATTGCAGAAGAAACCCGCCGGATTGCCGGGCAGATCCGCGATGAGGCACTTCGTGAGCTGCACAGCTCGGGGAAAAACTGTCCGGAGAAACAAAAGCTTGTCGATTCGTTGCGGGTTGAGCGCGGGCCGGAAAAAGATGAATATCTGGTTATCAGCGATGGAAAATATGGCAACAATCTTGAATTTGGTACGAGGAATTCCCCTGAATCGCCCTGGTTTATTCCTGCTTTTGCCACGGTCACCAGGTTAATTCATACCTGTCGGCAGGGAATACTCAAACGAGCAATCCTGAAGGCAAGGCGGCTTCCCGCTCGCAGGTGAATTCAGGTCCCGCGGTCATTTGCAGCGGGGGCCGCCAGATTAAAGCCCGCCGTTTTCGGGCTGTTAATATGTCGCGTTGAGTAGCAGGTTGTTGCTTTTTCATTGAGTTGTTTTCGTCGCGTTTTTTCGGCGTTGTTTTTGTTCCCCCTGTTCCTGTCGCGTTATCGATCAGTTTGTCGCATTGTTTCCCGTTCAGTATTCAGTTGTGCGTTTGTAACGTTCAGCGTTTTGTTGTCCTGTCCCGTTCTGTTGTTGGAGTTTGTTTATGAGTAGCAGTGCGAGTTGGTCCGTTCAAAAGAGTCTGGTGCAGGCGTTGAAGTCGGATGTTGTATTGAGTGGTTTGCTGAGCGGCCAGAATGTGTTTGATCATGTGCCGCAGCGGTCCCCCTGGCCGTTTGTATCAATCGGTAATGTTGCGTCGCGTGATTTGAGTATGAGTGACAGTGAAAGTGGTGCCGAGCATTTTGTAACCGTGCATGTATGGTCGCGCGCAAAGGGTAAAAAGCAGTGTTACGAGATTATGGAGGTTGTGCGCAGTATATTGCATGACAGTCACCCGACTGTTGAAGGTCATGCTCTTGTCAATTTGCGTTATGTATCTTCCGATGTTGGCCTCGACCCGGATGGTGAAACAGTTCACGGCGTTATGAGATTTCGGGTTGTGACCGAGCTTGTTGCGTAAAAAGCAGTGATATTGTGTGGATTGCGTTGTGTGTGTTTTGTCAGTCAATTCGTTAGTCAGTCAGGCGTGTTGGTATTGCGTGATTGGAAAGTTGCCCCGCGAGAAAAAATTGAAATTCTGTCTGTTTTGGCCTGTGCCCGTTCCCGTTTGATCGCTCAAGGCAGGGAAGTCCGAAGGCCACGTCAAATATGTAGAGCGTTGTAAATGTTGCGTAAGAGTTTGTTTCAGAGTGAGTAAGAGCGTTGATGTGATGCGTTGGTATTGTTGTTCGCGTTTGTTGTGTATGTCGCGTTTGTAACCGTGTAGAGTTGCTGGAAAGTGTTATTTTGTCGTTGCTGGCAGGCGTATCGGATTGTATGGCGTTTGTTGTTCCAGGTGTACCCGCTTTATTTCGCTGTAATCGCGTTTGACTGAATGAAGCATTGTGCCTGTGAGCAGATAAAACCTGTCGCTTTTCAGTTTGCGTATCACAGCGGCCCCTCAGTCAGGGGCCGTTTTGTGTTTTGTATTTTCGTTCTTCAAGGCTCCTTCGGGGGCCTTTTTTGTTGCCGTAAAGGAGAAACAGATGGTCGCACAAAGAGGCAAGGATCTTTTGCTCAAGGTAGATGATGACGGAACGGGAACCTTTGTTACAATCGGTGGACTGCGAACCAAAAGCCTCTCGTTCAATGCCGGTACGGTGGATATCACCCATGCCGATTCGGTTGGTGAATGGCGCGAATTGCTGGCCGGTGCCGGGATTAAAAGCGCGCGTATCACGGGATCGGGCATATTTCGCGATGCGGCTTCCGATGAACGGGCCCGACAACTGTTTTTTGATGGCATTATCCGCGACTGGCAAATCATTGTGCCGGATTTTGGCACCATAACAGGTGCCTTTCAGATTACATCGCTTGAATTTACCGGCAACCACGATGGGGAAGTGAGTTTCGATCTCGGGCTCGAATCGGCCGGGCCTTTGAGCTTTGTTGCAATTTAGGGAAGGGGAGCGGTATGGCAAACAGATATCGTGGCGAAATCAGTGCTGTGCTCGATGGAAGCAAAAGGACATTGTGCCTGACGCTTGGTGCGCTGGCCGAACTGGAAGACGCTTTTGGTGAACAGGATCTTGTGGCGCTCGCCGAACGTTTTTCGTCGGGACGTATCAAATCCGGGGATGCCCTTCGGATCATCGGCGCCGGTTTGCGAGGGGCGGGTTGCGAGGTGTGTGACGAGGACGTGGCGCGGATGAAAGTCGATGGCGGCGCGGCGGGTTATATATCGATCGTCGCCCGGCTGCTGTCTGCGACATTTGGCGATACCGGATCATCTTCCGAACAAAAAACGGCGCGCAAGCCGGGAAAGTAACCGGCCGGTCGGGGCCGAAACCGTTTCCCTGGCAACGCGCGATGCAGATGGGATTCGGGATTTTGCGGCTTTCGCCGGCACAGTTCTGGTCCATGACTCTTCCGGAGCTGGAAGCAGCTTTCAGGGGAGTGTTTGGAGAAGACCTCGCCGGGGAGCCGCCGGGGCGCGACGATCTTGAAACCCTGATGCGGCAATTCCCCGATTCACAGGAAAGGTTGTAAAGAACATGTATAACGAAGTGGGCGGGCTGACCGTTCGTGTCAATGCGGACATATCGGCCCTGAAATCGGATTTGCGCGAGGCCTCGAAGCTGGGTGCGCAATTTGGCCGGTCCATGACGACGGCTTTCGAGGATGCTGTTTTCAGGGGAAAAGACCTTGGGGACGTGTTACGCAATCTGGCGCTGTCCCTGTCGAAATCGGTTTTTCGCGCGGCATTCAAACCCGTGGGTGATGCGGCTGGTGGCTTCTTTTCGCAACTGTTTGGCGGTGCCGGATCTGCTGGCGGTGTGCTGTCGGGCCTTTTTGCGAAACAGGGAAGCATTGCGGCACCGCCCGCCTTTCCTCTCGTTTCCGGCAAAAGTGCCTTTTCAGATGCTGCGGTGCCGACAGATGCCCGGACATTGACGCGCGGTGCCGATGGTCGGTCCGGTGTGCACGCTTGCGGGGCAGGGCGTTCCATAACCATCCATTTCAATGTCTCCACACCCGATGTCGCGGGCTTCAGGCGTTCCGAAACGCAGATCAATGCCATGCTCAACCGGGCCGTGGCGCGAGGCGAGCGCAATCTGTAGCGCCATGCGAAACGAGGAGCTTTTATGAATTTCCACGAGGTCAGATTTCCCACGGCCATTTCACAGGGGTCAACGGCAGGGACGCAGCGAAAAACGCAGATTGTCGTGTTGGGATCGGGGCGCGAGGAGCGCAACAGCAACTGGGCAGACAGTCGCCGTTTGTATAATGCCGGTTATGGCATCAAAACACTTGATGATCTCTATGAAGTGTTGTCATTTTTCGAGGAACGGCGAGGGCGGCTCTATGGTTTTCGCTGGAAGGACCGGCTCGATTTCAAGAGTTGCAAACCCTCGAAAACACCTTCCCCGACCGATCAGGTCATCGGTACCGGCGACGGAACGCAAACATCCTTTCAACTTGTGAAAACCTATGGCGGGGCCTTTGCCGCCTGGCCGCGTGACATCACCAAGCCCGTGACCGGCACGGTGCGCGTTGCTGTCAATGGCGTTGAGCAGACGGAAATCAGTGACTTTACGGTGGACAGTTCGACAGGGCAGGTGTTGTTCAGCGCGACATCTGTTCCGGCCAGCGGTGCCCTGATTACGGCCGGTTTCGAATTTGATGTACCGGTTCGTTTTGATGCTGACACCCTGGAGGTCAATCTGGACCATTTCAACAGCGGTCAGATCCCGGCCATTCCGATCCGTGAAATCCGTATTTGAAGATGAGAATGATATGAAAAAACTTCCCCCTGGCATGCAGGCCCATCTGGATAGTGGTGCAACAACATTGTGCTGGTGCTGGCGGCTGACACGCCCCGATGGTGTTACCTATGGTTTTACAGATCATGACCGCGATCTGACCTTTGACAATACCCTGTTTGAAGCCGCCAGCGGTTTTGCAGCCAGCGAACTGTCGGCTGGTGTCGGCCTTTCCACAGACAATCTGGAGGCGGAAGGGGCTTTGAAGTCGAACAGGCTCAACGAGGATGAGCTGGCGCAGGGGCGCTTTGATGATGCCCGGGTAGAAATTTTCCGGGTCAACTGGGCTGATCCGGCGCAACGCGTCCTGATGAGTTCGGGAAGTCTTGGCGAGGTAAAGCGGGGCGAGAACAGTTTTGCAGCCGAGGTCCGGGGGCTGGCGCACTATCTGCAACAGCCCGGAGGACGCCTCATTCAATATGGCTGTGATGCCGCGCTGGGCGACAGTCGCTGCACCATTGATGTCGGTCCGGGCAGCAGTTTTCGTGTTGCCGGTACGGTTGCCTTGGTTCAGTCCCGACACGGTTTTACGGCGAACGGTCTGGATAATATTGCATCGGGCTGGTTTGCGCGCGGCAATCTTCTCTGGCAGTCCGGGGCCAATGCGCCGGGGCGGATGGAAATCAAACAGCACCGTATCCTTGAAAATGGCGATGTGCTGATCGAGCTGTGGCAGGATATGGCTTTTGATATAAGTCCTGGTGAAAACTTTATTGCCGTGGCCGGTTGTGACAAGCAGTTTTCAACCTGTCGGGACAAGTTTGCCAATCAGATCAATTTTCGCGGGTTTCCCCATGTGACGGGAAATGATTTTGTCATTTCGCGTCCCGGACGTGAAGACAGTTCCAATGACGGGCAGAGTTTCAGCCAATGAAGATCACGCGTTCAGGGGTTGTTGCCGAGGCGCGACGCTGGATTGGCACGCCCTATCACCATCAGGCCAGTGTTCGCGGAGTGGGCACGGATTGCCTCGGGCTGGTCCGCGGCGTTTATCGCGCGCTCTATGGCCGGGATGCGGAAACACCGCCAGCCTATTCACCGGACTGGGCAGAGGCGACGGGTTTTGAAACCATGCTGAAAGCAGCCCATCGCCATCTGGACAAACGTGTTGCCGGGGAGATGGATCGCGGGGATGTGCTGATTTTTCGCCTGCGTCCCGGCATGGTCGCCAAACATGCGGCCATTGTCAGCAGCCGCAAAACAATGATTCACGCCATCGAGGGGGCGCCGGTCTGTGAAGTTGTGCTGTCGTCCTGGTGGCAACGGCATATTGCCGGGGTGTTTTCCTTTCCAGGGGTCGAGGAAGATGGCTGATTTGCGCATCGTCGCTGTGTCCCGGGCATGGCCCGGATTCTTGCAAGGATAAAAGTTTATGGCAACTCTTGTATTGTCGGCCGCCGGTGCTGCCGCAGGTAGCGCGCTGTTACCAGCCGGGGTTGGCCTTTTCGGGGCGACCCTGTCGGGTGCCGCTCTGGGACGGGCTGTTGGCTCGATCGCGGGGCGCTATATTGACCAGGCCCTTTTCGGGGCCAGCGGCCAAAACAAAATTGTCGAAAATACCGGTGCGCGCCTTGCCGATCTTCAGGTGACGGCCTCTTCGGAAGGGGCGCCGATCCCGCGTATATACGGACGAGCCCGGCTGGGCGGTCAGGTGATCTGGGCCACACGTTTTGAAGAAGAGATTATCCGCGACAGTCAGACGGTCAAATCACCGGGCAAGGGGATTGGCGGCGGCGGGCCATCGCAGACCACGATCACCACCAGTTATCGCTATTATGCCAATTTCGCCATTGCACTTTGCGAGGGTGAAATCTCCCGTCTCGGCCGGGTGTGGGCGGATGGCAAGGAGGTCAATCTGGCGGCCTGGAACTATCGTCTCTATCGTGGCGACGAGCAGCAATTGCCCGACAGTTTGCTGGAAGCGAAGGAAGGGCCGGGAAATGCCCCGGCCTATCGCGGGCTGGCCTATATCGTCTTTGAGCGCATGCCGCTGGAAGCGTTCGGCAATCGTATACCGCAATTCAATTTCGAGGTCTTCAGGGCGCTTGATGATGTCGAAAAACGCATTACGGCTGTCACGCTGATTCCGGCAACAGGCGAATTTGCCTACGAGGTGGAACCTGTTGAGCGCAATGCCGGTCAGGGCACAACCACTTCCGAGAATATCCATCATCAAACAGGAGGCACCGACTGGTCCCTGTCGCTCGACCAGCTTCGTGATACCATGCCCAATTGCCGGTCGGTATCGCTGTTTGTCAGTTGGTTCGGCAATGACTTGCGGGCCGGTCATTGTCTGGTACAACCCGGCATTGAGAACCGGCAGAAGATTACAACGCCCTATAGCTGGAAAGTCGCGGGGCTGTCGCGCGCCACGGCTTACGAGATTTCGAAAATCGATGACCGTCCGGCCTATGGCGGCACTCCGTCAGATGCTTCTGTTGTGGCGGCCATATCCGATCTGCGCGCGCGCGGTCTGGGTGTGACTTTCAATCCGTTCCTGCTGCTTGATATTGCGGCGGCCAATGTTTTGCCCGACCCTTACGGCGGCGCTTCGCAACCGGCCTTTCCGTGGCGCGGGCGTATAACATGCGATCCGGCGCCCGGTCAGGCAGGCAGTCCCGACAAAAGCGCCGCGGCAGCAACGCAGATTGACAGTTTCGTCGGGTCCTGTTCGGTCAGTGATTTTGATATATCAACCGGTGAAGTGGTTTACAGCGGCCCGGTAGAATGGAGCTGGCGGCGCATGATCCTGCATTATGCGCATCTGTGCAAGCTGGCCGGGGGTGTTGATGCCTTTTTGCTGGGTTCGGAACTTCGTGGCCTGACGCAGGTGCGCGACAGTGCGTCCGGCTATCCCTTTGTGGCGGCACTCAAACAACTGGCGGCCGATGTCAAGACCGTGCTCGGCAACGGCACAAAGGTCAGTTACGCGGCGGACTGGTCCGAATATTTCGGCCATCATCCGGTCGATGGGTCCGGAGACGTGTTTTTCCATCTCGATCCGCTATGGTCTGACAGCCATATTGATATGATCGCGCTGGATTGCTACTGGCCACTGGCGGACTGGCGTGATGAGGAAACCCATCTGGATGCCGGTGCAGGCTGGCTATCGATCTATGACCCGGCCTATCTCAAAAGCAATATGGCCGGTGGCGAGGGCTATGACTGGTATTATGCCAGCCAGGCCGACCGCGATGCCCAGGTGCGCACCCTGATCAGTGATGGTGCGGGCAAGCCCTGGATATTTCGTTACAAGGATCTTGTCGGCTGGTGGAGCAACGCCCATTATGACCGGCCGGGCGGTATTGAAGCGGCCACTCCGACAGGCTGGGTCCCGCAATCAAAACCCTTCTGGTTCATGGAAGTGGGTTGTCCTGCGATCGACAAGGGCGCAAACGAGCCCAATCTGTTTATTGACGCCAAAAGTGCAGAGAGCCGTTTGCCGCATTATTCAAACGGTAATCGCGACGACACGGTTCAGCGTCGCTATCTGCAAGCTTTCTATGAATATTATGATCCGACTCACCCGGATTTTGTCGAAAGCGACAACCCGCTCTCTTCTGTCTATGGCGGGCGTATGGTCGAAACATCAAGGATCCATGCCTACACCTGGGATGCGCGCCCCTGGCCCGCCTTTCCCTATGACAAAAATGCCTGGTCCGATGGCGACAACTGGTTTCGGGGGCACTGGCTCAATGGTCGTATGGCCGGCGGGCCCCTGCAAGCGGTGATCGAGGGCATCTTTCGGGATTACGATTTCGATCAATATGATATTTCGCCGCTGAATGGCATGATGGAAGGCTATATTCTCGACGGGGTGATGTCTGCCCGGGACGCCCTGCAACCCCTGGAAATGGCCTTTTTTGTGGACAGCTATGAAAGCGGCGGAACCATTCGCTTTGTTCACAAGGGGCAAAGAGGTGTATCGTTTCTTGTCAAGCGCGATGGGCTGGCAGACAATGACGGAGCAAAGGAGCTGTTTACACTGACCCGTGCCCAGGAGACGGATTTGCCCCTGTCTGCCAGGCTGACCTATATTGACGGTGTTGTCGATTATCGCCAGGCGGTGGTCGAGGCGCGTCGTGATGCCGTCGCGACCCGTCGCGTGGCAACAGCGCGTTTGCCGATTGTCTTCGGGCAGGAGCAGGCCCAGGGCATTGCCGAAAGCTGGCTGCATGATGTCTGGAGCGGACGGGAAAAGGCCGCCTTTTCCCTGCCACCATCGGCGCTTGCTGTCGAACCGGGGGATGTGGTGCGTCTTGATACGGGCAAACGCGATCTGGATTTGCGCATTACACAAACCGCAGCGAGTGAGGTCCTTTCTCTCGAAAGCCTTTCGTTGCAGCCGCATATTTACAAACGTACGGCTGCCCCGGGGAGGGAGGCTGTATTCTCCGGTGGCGGTATTTTCGGACCATCTCTGGCGCTGTTCCTCGATCTGCCGTTGTTGCGTGGTGATGAAGTGGAAGCCGGTGGTTATGTCGCGGCCTATCAGTCGCCCTGGCCCGGTGCCGTGAGTTTCTATCGCTCGGCCACAGGGGCAAGCTATTCTTTCGTTGTCAGTGCAGGTCTTCCCGCCGTCATGGGGGAGACGCTCGGACCTCTCGCCAGTGGTCCCGTTTCGCGATGGGACGAGGGCAATATTGTCGATATCGAGATTTACAGTGGCGAACTCGAATCCCGTTCAGCCATTGATGTGCTGTCGGGCAAAAACCTGGTTGCCATCGAGCATCCGGGGACAGGATGGGAAATATTGCAGTTTCGCGATGCGCAACTCATTGCGCCGCGCACCTACAGGCTGAGCGGGCTGTTGCGCGGGCAGGCCGGAACGGAGACATATATCACGCCAAATCTGGCGGCCGGGGCGCGTTTCCTTGTCCTCGACGATGCCCTGACGCCGGTACCGCTGACAACAGATGAAGCGGGACTGGATTACACGTGGAAATTCGGTCCGTCGGTATATGATCCGGGGCATCGTTCCTTTCAACAGGTTCAACATGCCTTTGCCGGGCTGGGACAAAAGCCTTTTGCACCGGTGCATCTGAGGCTGGGGGCAGGGGCGGCCGGGGATTTGCTAATCAACTGGATACGGCGGACCCGAAAGGGGGGGGATAGCTGGGAAAGTGTGGAAGTGCAGCTGGCAGAAGAAAGCGAATCCTATGAAGTGGATATTCTCGACAATTCCGGCGCAGTTGTGCGGACACTTGCGAGCAACACGCCTTCGCTGATCTACAGTGCTGCGGATCAAAATACCGATTTTGGCCAGTTGCAGAGCGCCTTGAATATCATCGTTTTCCAGATGAGCGCCCGCTTCGGCAGGGGACACGGGGCCGTGGCGAATTTGTCAATCGGGTAGAAAAAAGCAACAGGAACCAAAGCCTATGAGTCTTCATATAACATCCGGAAATCAGGACGGGGTGATTGCCGCCGGGCTGATCACCTCTCCCGCCTGGGCGAGCTGGCTGGCCGAATTCAATGTGGTGCTGACAACCATCACCCTGTTGCTGGGGATCGGGCTGGGACTGGCACGGCTCCGGAAAGCCTGCACCGGGCGAAAGCATCCGCCGGAATAGATCCTTTTACCCGGATTTCTCATTCTGTTGCAGCCCTTCCGGCAGGAGGGCTTTTTTATTGCCTGAAAGGGGCCTGATTTGTCTTCCTCCCTTGTTCTCACCAAAGATCAGTTGCAGCGTTTTTGTCCCGGCGGGAGACGGGATATCCTTGAGGGGCTGGTTCGTCATTCATATGTGCTGGCTGATTACGGTCTGACTGACAACAAGTTGCGGCTTTGTCATTTTCTGGCTCAGGCGGCTCACGAGACTGCGGGGTTTCGCACGCTGGTAGAATATGGCAGCAACAGCTATTTTCGTGCCCGCTATGGCCATCGCCGTGATCTGGGCAATCGCAATCGGGCAGACGGACCCCGATTTCGCGGGCGTGGCATTTTTCAGCTGACCGGACGGGCCAACTATCGCCGATACGGGAAAATTCTCGGGATTGACCTTGAAGCTGATCCGCTGCTGGCGCGCGATCCCGGCATTTCCCTGCGCATTGCCTGCGAATACTGGCGGCACCACGGACTGAATACCCTTGCTGACCGCAACAATCTCGGGGCGATCACGAGGCGCATCAATGGCGGTCTCAATGGCCTGCGTGACAGGCGGCGCTATTTGCAACGCGCGATGAAAATATGGCTGCCCGGCCTGGTTGCCTCACCGCAAGGAAACGGGGGCCTGCTGCGTTACGGGGATTCCGGCCCCGCGGTTGCCATGTTGCAAAGACGATTGCGGGCAATCGGATTTCGTATCGCGGTTGACGGCCTGTTCGGTCCGCGTACCCGGCGGGCCTTGATCAGGTTCCAGAAACGAAATCATTTATGGCCGGATGGCCTCTTCGGGCCGCGCAGCAAAAGGCTGTTGCGACAAAAAACAGCAAGACAACGACCTGATATTCACTGGCAAGGCCCTTGTGACATGCCTCGCCCCCATTCCGCAAACAGACCACAGGAGACGAATATGAATCAATGGAAAAGCTATCTTTCAAGCCGGACGATCTGGGCAAATATAATCGGATTCTCGGCCCTGATACTTGGCACGCTTGGTTTTAACGGAATTGCTGCGAGCGAACAGACGCAGCTTGTTGAGCAGATTCTGAAGCTGATAGAAGCGGGCGGTTTTATTTCCGGCGTGATCTTCCGGGCTCTGGCGCGTCATCGTCTCGGGCCTGATACCAACCGCCCCTGATCGGGGAGAGGACGCCGGATCCGGATCTCTGCTGTCAACAACCGGTTTTCTGTCAAAGCTGTCCGTTTTTTTTAGTAGACAATCTGCCACACCCGGAACGCTGTAAATCCTCTGTCAAATAGACTAGATGAGCAGCTTGCGGGCCGGTTGTCGCGCCGGGCTCGAACCGTCAATTGTTCTTTGTGTTCAAATTGATATTGAAGAATGCAATTATAAATTGTGCAAAAATATGCAATTTGAAAGGCATGTGACAATTTATACGTGCGACAAAAGTAGTGTTGCGACAAATAGGTGTTGGTGTGTGAAATCCAAAAAAAATAGTTGGTAACTCTGAAATTCCTGTGCTAAAAGCCCGCCACCATGCGGGGTTGTTTTTATGGGCATCAAGTTGATTTGGTTCTGCCGGTTTGTAAATACCTCGTGTTGAAGGGGAATAGTCCTCTGAATAGTTCCGGCAAGTCGCCCGTTAAACGAATGAAACAAGCAGGGAAAAGTACGATGATTAGAAAAGCGATGTCTGTGGGGTCTGGATGGCTGGGTGCTACAGCACTCACCATTGCGGCAGCTCTCCTCGGCTCTTCGGTCGCGATGGCGTCTGTAACAACGCCAGCCGATGCGATCAGTTTTCCAAAGAAGGAACGCGTCAAGGTTGAAAGAAAACAGGCGTTCAAAAAGAGATACCGGAAAGCCGGCTATGCGAAACGCAGGGCTGCACGGAAATCGGTCGCCGGAAAGTCCTCATCCAGACGGGTTTCTTCCAGGCGTTCCTATAAAAAACGCGCCCGTATCAGGCGTATTGCGGCAAAAACCTACAGGCGCAAAGTCTACAGGAAGAAAGCTGTACGCCGCAAGGGGCGCAGAAGTATCCCGCGCAGTCGCGGGCATCTGATGGCGACACTTAAGAGTGTCAAGCCCAAGGGGCTTCCTCTCAGCCTTGCTGCTGCTGTTGTGACTGTTGAAAGTGGCTGGCGTGTCAACGCACGCGGATCTTCGGGCGAGCGTGGTCTCATGCAACTGATGCCGGCAACAGCCCGTCAACTGGGGGCGCGCGGTAATTTATACAATCCCCGCACGAATATGCGTTATGGAACAAAATATCTGCATTACTGCTATCGTCGTGCGCGTGGCAATATCGCTGCGACAATTGGCTGTTATAATCGCGGTCCCGGCCTCATGTGGTCGTGGAACAAGAGCCGCATTACCCGTCGCTATGTCGGCAGGGTACGCAGATATATGCGCCGCAGCTAGTTTTTCCTGACAGCCTGTCATGTGTTAAACCCGTTCTTCAGTATGAAGAACGGGTTTTCCATGTTTCTGATCTGCAAGGAAATAACCCCGGAAGTAATGTTTTTTTGCCTGGCCGGTTCATGTCATGTTCAGGTTCGATCCACTAGAGTGATCCGGACCAGAGGCAGAGTCGCGTCCGGTTTTGTTGTTCCGGAAGTCACTTGCAAAAATCGAGGACAGAGCAATAGTGGGAATTGGGAGATATAACACGGTGAGGACAGTGGCGATGGTCGTTTTTGCCAGTGTGTTCCTGTCGGCCACGCAGGTCGCAGCGGCATGTATTAGCTGGTCTGATGCCAGGGACGTGATTGCCAAAAATGGCCTCATGAAGCCCGGGGCGGTGCGTAATCGTGCCATTCGGGGAGGGGGGGAAGTCGTCAGCATTAATCTGTGTCGTCGCGGCGGGCGATATGTCTACAGGCTGACGGTTATTGCCGGTAAAAAGCGTGTTCGGGATATCACAATCGATGCGCGCAGCGGGCAGAAAATTGCCGGTCATCGCAAGGGGAATGGTCGCAAAAAGCTTGAAGACCGGATTATCAACAGGGTGAAACGGAATTTGCGTCGCTATGGTATTAATTATTACTAGGCCGTAGACTCATAAATGGCTGCTGTTGGAGATAATCGAAACAGGGATAATGGTCAGGTGCGTTTGCTTGTCGTCGAGGATGAACCGGATCTTAATCGCCAGCTTGTGGATGCTCTGATTGATGCAGGCTATGCGGTTGATACGGCTCTTGATGGTGAAGAAGGGCATTTTCTGGGGGATACCGAACCCTATGATGCCGTCATTCTGGATCTTGGCCTGCCGCGCATGGACGGCATAAGTGTCCTTGAGCAATGGCGACGCAATCAGCGCAACATGCCTGTGCTGATACTGACCGCAAGGGATCGCTGGAGTGACAAGGTTGCGGGCATGGATGCCGGTGCTGATGATTATGTCGCCAAGCCGTTCCATATGGAAGAAATCCTCGCCCGGATAAGGGCCCTGTTGCGTCGCAGCGCCGGTCATGCCAGCAGTGAAATCGAGGTCGGTCCCTTGCGGCTGGATACAAAAGCCTCGCGTGTCACAGTTGACGGCAATGCCATAAAACTGACATCTCACGAGTTTCGCCTTCTCTCCTATCTTGTCCATCATTGTGGCCGGGTGGTTTCGCGCACCGAACTGATCGAGCATCTCTATGATCAGGATTTTGACCGCGATTCCAATACCATCGAGGTGTTTGTCGGGCGATTGCGCAAAAAACTTCCCGATGGCATGATCAAAACCGTGCGTGGACTGGGCTATTGTCTTTCAGATCCCGATGCGGCGCCGGACAAATGAATTCCATGAAAAGTCTGTTCCGTCCCAATTCCCTGCGTTTTCGTTTGCTGGCCTCGACGGCGCTTCTGGTTGTTATCATCCTGCCCCTCACAGCCTTTGCGCTGACCTCCTATTATCGTAGCGCTGTCGAGCAGACATTTGACCAGCGTCTCAAGGTTCATCTCGACAATCTTGTTGTTCTCGCTCTGCGACTCGGACGGGAAATAGATGCACATGATAATTCCGATCAGTCTTCATCGTCGCAGGAAAGTGAAAAAAGTCCCGAACTGAAGGTCATCGAGCTGGGGGAGCCCAGGTTCAAACGGCCATTCTCGGGATGGTACTGGCAAATCAGGGCGCTTGATACTTCCCCAAGGAGCATAATTGTATCCGATTCCCTGCTCGATCACAGAATTACCTCGCCGGATGATCTGGATGACAGGGACGTTGCGGAGGAAAAAATCAGACGCGGTTATGTGGTGGGGCCTGAAGATCAGATATTGCGCTATATAGAGCAGATCCTGACAGCGGGGGGTGACGATCCGGGCGAGGCAGGTGATCGCTACGCCTTTACCGTCGCCATTACCTCCTCGGAAATTGACAAACAGGTCGTGCGTTTCCGCAACATGCTGGTGTTGGCCCTTGGTGTTCTTGGCACCGGTCTTGTTTTGACCGGTTTCTTACAGGTCCGCTATGGTCTTGCCCCCCTCGACGTCATTTCACGCAAGCTCACGGCAATCCGAACCGGCAAGGCAGATCATCTCGGCGGCAATTTTCCTGTCGAAATCAAGCCGTTGCAAACAGAACTCAATGCCCTTATTCGTTCAAATCGTGATATTGTTGATCGCGCCCGCACTCATGTTGGCAATCTTGCCCATGCGCTTAAAACGCCATTGAGTGTTATGTCCAACGAAATTGACAAGGTACAGGAGGCGGGAGAGCGGGACGCGGAGCAGATTGCCGATCTTGTGGCAACCATCAGGAAACAGACGGGTTTGATGAATGATCTGGTGCGTCATCATCTCGATCGCGCCCGCATGGCGGCCCAGGTCGGGATTATCGGCAATTCGACCCCCATACAGCCGGTTATGCTCTCTCTGGCACGGACCCTGAAGAAAATTTACAAGCATAAAGGTGTGCAGTTACACATAGACTGCCCGGAGGACCTTTTGTTCAATGGTGAACAGCAGGATCTTGAGGAGATACTTGGCAATTTGCTCGATAACGCCTTCAAATGGGCAAGGAGCGAAGTTGTGCTGTCGGTGGACGAGGCACCGGACAAGCCCGGTTTTGTCATCATCCGGGTTGATGATGACGGCCCCGGACTTTCGGCCGAAAAACGCGTTCAGGCCATGCAGCGCGGTCAGCGGCTGGATGAAAACCAGCCCGGCTCCGGGCTGGGCCTGTCGATTGTTGCCGATCTGGCGCACCTGTATAACGGAACCTTTGATCTTCAGTCCTCGCCCGAAAACGGCTTGCGGGCACAGGTGGAGCTTCCTGTTGCAAGATCATGAGGCCACGGTTCGCATTCCCGGGCTGATATTTTGTAAATCCTGGCAATCAGGTCATATGTAAAGGCTCTGATCAGAACCATTGCAGTTGTTTTTCGTCCCATTTTCGCCCTGGTCTTGCAACACTGTCTTGCAATGCGGATCGCATTTCATGTCACTCGTGCGCAGGTGTTGGGGCGTCGGGATCCAGAACAGGCTGATGGCAGGTGAAATGTTGAAACCCTGCCCGGCCTTAAATAAACAACAGCTATTCCGGAGCCGGAAAATGAAGAAAATTCTAACTGCATCGATGTTTTTACTGCCCTTGTCCCTTGGCCTTGCCGGTTGCGGTGGCGGGCCTCGCGAGGATATGGGCGCAGTTGTTGGCGCTGTTGCCGGGGGTGCTATTGGCAATCAGTTCGGCAAGGGATCGGGAAAGGTTGCAGCGACCATCGCCGGTGTGGTGATTGGCGGGATCGTCGGCAGCGATATCGGACGTGCTCTGGACGAGAATGACCGGCGTCGTGCTTCTGCGGCTGAATATGACGCACTCGAAAGCGGTCGCAGCGGTGTTGCCAGGGAATGGCGCAATCCCGATAGTGGTCACTATGGCCGTATTGTTCCGGATCGTCCGTACAGGGTGGGCGGTCGCGACTGCCGTGATTATACCCATAC